>HF996794.1:34804-44719 GCA_000432575.1 Clostridium sp. CAG:762 | reverse complement strand
TTATCAGATGATGAAAAAAGATTTTATCAAAGAAAATTAACAAAGCAAGGTAACTATACGCTTCAAAAAGTTGCTTCAGCTGCTGGAGTTAAAAATATGGCTGAGTTTCATAATGCTGGATATAAAGGATTATATAATGGAGAAACTGCCGATGATATATTTAAAAGAAAAAAATTACGTTATAGAGAAGATATTTTGGATAATATGAATGAAGATGAATTAGTTGCAAATTTATTTAGAATAAATCAAACTAAACAAAGACTTATAAAAGATAATGTACAAGGTGAAAAGGAAGCAAAAGATGTACATTATGAAGTTGGGCAAAAAGTTAGAAAAGCAATCGCAGATATTGGTGGAATGATGCCAGAAAAAATGCCAACACCTAAAAAGAGCTTAAAAGAATTAGAAAAAGAAAAGAAAAAATTAGAAATAAAAGCACAAAAGAAACTTGATGAAATAAAATAGTAATTTGTTGAAATGGAGAATTTATGAAAAAGAAAATATTAATTATTGTGACAAATTTTTCAATAATATTAATAATTGTTGTTTTATATGCGTTATATCGTTTTAATTATATTCCGCATAAAAAATATACTAATGAAGATTTTAATATTAAGACTTATATAAGTAAAACTGATAAAGATAATGATGGTATAGATGATCAAACTGATATATTAAATAATGTAAGGGATTATATAAAAACAAATCCTAAATATAAAAGTAAATATTATGCTACGGGTTATCCAAATGATGAATATGGTGTATGTACAGATGTTGTTGCATTTGGATTAAAAGGCGCAGGTTATGATTTAATGAATTTAGTAAATGAACATATAAAAACAAATAGAAATTTATATGATATTGATGTTATAGATAAAAATATTGATTTTAGAAGAGTACGAAATTTAAAAGTATATTTAGACAATAATGCAATTGCTTTAACATATGATATTAATAAAATAAAAGAATGGCAAGGTGGAGATATTGTTGTATTTAAAAGTCATATTGGTATAGTATCTGATAAGAGGAATAAAAAAGGTGTTCCTTTTATAATTCATCATGCTAATCCTTATCAAAGATATTATGAGGAAGATATTTTAGAATATCGTAATAATATTATAGGTCATTATAGAATTAGTTAATTAAATTACAAGTTATAAAAAGGAAGTGATAAATAATGGATATGTATCAAAAAAGAAAAATAAGAAAAGAAAAAAGAGAAAATTCGAATCAGAACGAAAAGTTTCATAAAGTCGTTCTTAACTGGTATCCAGGGCATATGGCTAAAACTAAGAGACAAATTAAAGAAAATATATCTTTAATTGATATTGTTTATGAATTAATTGATGCTCGTATACCATATTCATCAAAGAATAAAGATATTGATGAGATGATAAAAAACAAGCCAAGAATATTGATTATGACCAAAATGGATATGTGTGATTTAGAAGAAACTAATAAGTGGAAGAAATATTATGAAGATAAAGGCTATAAAGTAGTTTTAGTAGATTTGCTTAATAATAAAAATATAAAAGAAATATTTAATATTACTGAAGATATTATTAAAAAAGAAAATATTAAAAGAAAAGAAAAAGGGTTAAAGGAAAGAAAGGGGAGAGTTTTAGTTTTGGGGATACCTAATGTTGGTAAAAGTACATTGATTAATCGTTTAGTAGGTAAGAAAGTTACTAATGTTGGTAATAAACCAGGTATTACTAAAAGTTTAAGTTGGATTAGAGTAAATGATAAAATTGAATTATTAGATACTCCAGGTATTTTATGGCCTAAGTTAGATAATGAGGAAATTTCTTTAAATTTAGCCTCAATGAGTGCGATTAAGGAAGAAATTTTAGATACTTCAGTTATTGCTACACATATAGTAAGCAAAATGCAGAAAAATTATCCAATTAATTTATATGATAGATATAATTTAGATAAAGAAAAAGACATACTTAAAATATTTGATGGTATTGGTAAAAAAATTGGTGCTATGAAAAACAATGAAATTGATTATGACAAAGTATATGATAGAATAATTAGGGATTTAAAAGAGGGTTATCTTGGTAATGTTACTTTTGATAATGTTAAATGATGTAATGTTATTTTATCATTGATTATTACATAAATTTATAGTATAATTAGTTAAAAGAATGTGAGGTAGCTAAGTGAAAAAATTTATTAAGGAACATTATATTTTAGTAATAATTGGAATTTTATCAATAGTATTTTTGGTATTTACTTTTATTGGTTTTAGAAAAATGTATTTTACGTCAAATGGTGATGTATATGGTAATAGATTAGAAGGTATTGAAAAAGTTCCTATTAAGGATGATGTATTAGATAAGGTAAAAAAAGAATTACTTGACAGTGGAAAAGTAGAGACTGTAACTGTTCGTCTTCAAGGAAAAATTGTTTATTTTACTATTGATTATAAAGAAGATGTTTCTGTGGATCAGGCTAGAGAAATTGCTACAAAGACATTAACTGAATTTACGGAAGAACAAAAGAAGTTTTATGATTTTAGTTATTTCTTAACTCAAAGTAAAGTTACTGATAGTGAGAATTATCCTACAATGGGTAATAAGCATCCTAAAAATGCGACAATAGCATGGTTAAGGAATAGATAGGAATGGTGAAGTATGAAGAATAAAAAAATTAACAAGATAATAACTTTTTCAATTATTGGTATCATTTTATTTATTTCAATACTAATATTCATTTTAAATTATACTAAGGATGATTCTAGTTTTTCGATTTTAGAAAAAAAGTGGATTAATGATTATAAGGATAAGGTGGTGGATATAGCTTTATTTAATGATGTTCCAATATATGGGCAAAATGGTAAGGGTATTGTTTTTGATATTTTAGAGAGATTTACTAAGGATTATGAAGTGGAATTCAATAAGATACCGTATTTTGCTGATGCTAGTAATGTATCTAGTACACAGACATCATTTAAAGTATTAAATAATAAAGATGCATTAACAGATAAGCAGATTTTACTTTATCAAGATAATTATGTTATTGCATCTGCAGAAATGCCAGTTTTTGAAACGGTAAGCGATATAAAAGATATTACTATTGGTGTATTATCTAGTGATATAGGTGATGTTAATTATTATTTATCAGACGGTCAAAACATTAGTTATTTAACATTTGATACTGTTGATTCATTGTTTGAGGCTATTAAATTGGAGAGTGTATCATATATAGTTGTACCACAAAACTTATATTTAAATTATATATTAGAAAATGATCTTAATATTATTTACCATTTTGATGAATTAAGTAAAAAATATGTATTAGAAGTAAATAATAATGAGCACTTATTAACTATTATGCAAAAGTATTTAAAGCAATTTCAAAAAGAGTATTTAAATGATTCTAAGAATAAGGCTTTTATTGATTTATTTTTCTCAAGTAAAAATATTTCTGATCAAGAAAAAGCAAGTTATAATAGTAATAAATATGTATATGGTTTTGTAAAAAATATGCCATATGAAGCTGTTAATAATAATCAATTTATAGGGACATTATCTAATTATATTAAAGAATTTTCAAAGTTAGTTGATGTTGATTTTCGTTTTGTTGAATATAATAGTATCGAAGATTTAAGGAATGATATTATTGGGGCACGTGTTGATTTTGCTTTTGCTAATTATAATATGGACAATGTTTCTATTGATGTTATTAAGACTGTAGCTCCTTTCTCTGCAAAGTATGTTATTTTATCTAAGAAAGACTTGGTAGTTACTACCCCTAAGACTTTAAAGGATAAAGAGGTTGTGGCAATAAATAATAGTCTAATATTTGATTATTTAATGTCTATTGGGGCTAATGCTAAAGGATATAATAATATTAATGATTTGTTAACTCATATTGATAATGATTCGATTATAGTTATTGATTATGATACTTATAATTATTATCATAATAAAAAATTAAGTAATTATAATCTTATATATACAGGTACATTGAAAAATAATTATAATTTTATTGTTAGGAAATATTCTAATAATGATACTGTGGCTAAATTGTTTTCGTACTATGTATCTAGTGTTAACTATAATACTATTAGATATAATTATAATTCAAGTTTTGATATTAAAGATCCAAGTATTTTGAATAAAGTATTAAAATATTTATTTGGGGTTTTAGTAATTGTAGCTCTTATTATAATTGTAATTATTACAAGTATTAAGAAAAGAAAAAAGGTAAATACTATTAAAAAAGAGGAAAAACTTAAATTTATTGATATGATGACTAGTTTAAAGAATCGAAATTATTTAAATTATAATATTAATAAATGGGATGAGAATGTTATTTATCCTCAGGCAATAATTATTATTGATTTGAACAATATTAAGTATATTAATGATAATCATGGGCATGAAGAAGGAGATAATGTTATTAAAAAAGCAGCGAGTATTTTAATTATTAATCAATTAGAAAATACAGATATTATTAGAACTGATGGAAACGAATTTTTGATATATATGGTTGGTTATGATGAAAAACAAATAATTTCTTATACAAGAAAAATACATAAAGAGTTAAAGGAATTGCCATATGGTTTTGGAGCAGCAATAGGATATAGTATGATAACCGATGATATAAAAACGATAGATGATGCTATTAATGAAGCTACTATTGAAATGCGTGATGTTAAAGAGAAGCAGTAGTGGGTGTAATTTATGAAAGCAAAAAGATATTTTTATGATATTATTGATGCTGTTAAGAGACCTGAAATGAATATTTTACCTGGGAATTTGGCTTATTATATTGTTTTAGCTCTTATTCCAATAATTACTATAATAGTTTATGTAGCTTCTTTGTTCTCTATATCGATTGATTTAGTAATTGAACTTATAAATAAAGTAATACCTGATGGCGTGGCAAAAATAGTTATTGATGCTATATCTGGTAAAGGTTTTGATGAAAGTGTTGGCTTATTTATAGTTTTAGCTTTAATCATTTCTTCAAATGGAACTTATGCAATGATAAAGGCATCAAACGCTTTATATAAGATAGAGAATGCTGAGGAAATGAAAGATAGAATTAAGTCAATAATTATACTTTTTATAATTATACTGTTATTTATTTTCTTACTTGTTGTACCACTTTTTGGTAATCAAATACTTAATTTATTAAGTAATATAGATGGTTTAGATACATTTATTCAGGATATTACGATTCTTTATAATGGTATAAAATGGCCAATGACATTTTTAATAATATATTTTAATATTAAACTTATTTATACGATAAGTCCTTCTAAGAGTATAAAGAGTAGTACTACATCGTATGGGGCAATGACGACAACATTTCTTTGGGTTTTAGTTACTGCGATATTTACATATTATTTAAAACATTTTGCTAGATATGATATTTTATATGGTAATTTATCAAGTTTAATTATTTTGATGATTTGGGTTTATTTGTTATGTTATATATTTGTTCTTGGTATGGCAATTAATTCAACTAAGTATAATAAAAATGAAAAGGATAATAATAAGAGTGAATACATTAAATAGTATTACTTTAAAAAAATGTATTCATATATTCATAGAACTATTAATAAGTAATACTATAATCTCCTTTTAATTAAGAAGAGCCTATTAATTAGGTAAGTGGCTAGATGTAAGCCACTTTTTTTGGTGTTTAGTTTACTATGTCGTTTTAATTTTTAAGAATAATTTGGTATAAAGATAGTCTTTTGAACTACAACAGTGTAGCAAAAAAAATATAATGTAAAAATAGTGTAAATGTTTTGAGTTTTAAGTGAATTAATGATATAATCTTATTATAAGATGTGAGGATGTGATAATATGCCAAAGAATAAGCAAAAAAAAGATACAGAAAAAAAGTTTGCCTATAATAACGAAGTAACTGGTATTATTTTAATATTAATTTCTATTATTGGAATATGTCGTTATGGTCCAGTGGGTAGATTTATTAGTAGTTTTGCGGTTTTTTTAGTAGGAACTATATATCCTGTTTTGCTTATAATGCTTTTATTATTAGGATTATATTTGATAGTAAAAAGAGAGGCTCCTGATTATTTTAGTTCTAAATTATTGGGGTTATATACTTTTATTTTGGCTCTTTTGATATTTTTACATATAGATTATGTAACTACGAATGATTTAAAAGGAGTAACTATTTTTAAAGAAACAATTGACAATGTTTTACTTACTTTTAAAAATGTTGATGCTATTAGTAATACAGGAGGAGGTATTTTAGGAGCTTTATTGTCATTTGCTTTTGTTAGTTTGTTTAGTATTGAAGGTACTAAAATAGTTGTTGGAGGCTTAGTAGTATTAGGTTTTATCTTATTTTTAAATGTTAGTATATATGATACATTTGTCAAGATTAAAAGTGGGTTAAAAAAACTATTTACTAAAAAAGATAAGAAAAACAAGGATAGTGATGCTGGTGAAGAAGAGGAAGTTGATGATAAAATTGTGGTTTCTTCAATTAATGAACTTACTCATATAAAGCCTCTTCCTGAGGCAAGTAATGATACTCCTGTGAAGGAAGAGATAATACCTTCTACTAATTCTGGTGTTAATAAAAATTATCGTTTACCGCCTTTATCATTGCTTAAGGATGTTAAGAATATTAATAATACTGAAAATGTTAAAAATGCAAAAGCTAGTATGGAATTGCTTGCTAAAGTATTAAATGATTTTGAAATTGTTGCTAGTATAGTTAAATGTAATATTGGCCCTACGGTTACTCAATATGAATTAGAGATTAAGGCTGGTACTAAAGTTAGTAAATTATTGTCTGTTCAAAGGGAGATAGCACTTGCTTTATCGGCTAAGGAAATAAGGATACAGGCTCCAATACCAGGGAAAAATACTATTGGTGTTGAAATTCCAAACAAGGTAAATGCTCCCGTATCATTTAAGGAAGTTATTTCTTATTTGCCTGAGATAAATGAAAAGACTTTGTTAACAGTGGCTTTGGGGAAAGATATCATGGCTAAAATAAAATATGCTGAAATTAATGCTACTCCACATTTACTTATTGCTGGTTCGACTGGTAGTGGTAAATCTGTATGTATGAATTGTATTATTGCATCGATTTTAATGAGAGCAAGACCTGATCAAGTTAAATTGGTTATGGTTGATCCTAAAAAGGTTGAACTTGGAATGTACAATGGAATACCACATTTACTTTGTCCTGTGGTAACTGATCCTAAGAAAGCTTCAATTGCTTTGAGAAACATTGTAGCTGAGATGGAAAGAAGGTATGGTATTTTAGAAAAAACACATAATAAAAATATTGAAATGTATAATAAGTTTTGCGAAAAAAATTCGGATTATCAAAAATTGCCATATATAGTTGTTATTATTGACGAGTTGGCTGATTTAATGCTTGTCGCCGCGAAAGAAGTGGAAGATTCAATTCTTAGAATTACTCAAATGGCACGTGCGGCTGGTATTCATTTAATCGTTGCTACACAAAGACCTTCTACTGATGTTATTACAGGTGTTGTTAAGGCTAATATTCCATCACGTATATCTTTTGCAGTTAGTAGTAGTATTGATTCAAGAACTATACTTGATATGACTGGTGCTGAAAAGTTATTAGGGAAGGGAGATATGCTCTTTAAACCGATGGGAGAAAACACTCCAATTCGTATTCAAGGGGCATATGTGTCCGAAGAAGAATTGCAAGCTATTGTTGATTTTGTTACTAATGAGCAGGGAGCTGAATATGATAATTCTTTAACAGAAGAACCAAAGACAACATCTGCTAGTGATGATTATCAATCTGAGGAGGAATATGATGATCCACTTTATACAGAAATTGCTTCTTTTGCAGTTAGGACGGGTAAAATAAGTGCTTCATTAATTCAAAGAAAATATCGTTTAGGATATAATCGAGCCGCGAGAATTATTGATTTACTGGAAGAACGAGGCATAATTGGACCACAGAAT
Source organism: Clostridium sp. CAG:762 (assembly GCA_000432575.1). Taxonomy (GTDB): domain Bacteria; phylum Bacillota_I; class Bacilli_A; order RF39; family UBA660; genus CAG-762. Next base: position 36,770 of record HF996794.1, on the reverse strand, counting down.
GGGTCTAAACCAAGGGAAGTTTTGGTTAAATTAGATGACCAACAATAAAGGAGAAAATATGAAAAAGAAAATTTTAAATGTAATTTTAGGGATTGTTTTGGTATTAGCGATTGCTTCGTTTATTTTTGTGATTTATGTAAAATTTTTCTATAATATTGATGATACTGATAAGGATATAAAGAAAGATAATCAAGTAAGTGAAACATTTAATGTAAAAGATTTACAAATCATTACTCAAAAAATAGTTAATTCTAATATAACAAAGCATTATTTTGAAGGGAAAACAGTAACATCTACTAATACGGAAAATGCTATAACTATTAAGATAGATAAAAATAAAATAGAAATACCTTATAAAAATAATATGTTTACTTTAAAAAGTGATGCTAGCTTTGATAAAGAACAAACCATTTATGTATTACAAATTTTTGTAGATGCATTAGGTAGGAAAAATGGTTATCAAGAGGGTGAATTTATTAGTACTGTAAATGATGTGATAGCAAATAAGATGGTTGATGGTATTACATATAAAGAAGAAAATGATAATGTTGAGGTAATTATAAATGTTAAGAATAAATTAGAACCACAGAAAAATGATAGGGTAATTGAACTATCTAAAACTTATGAAATAATATATACACCTTGGACTTTGATAAATGTTTCAAAAGAGAACTATGCTATTTTAAATGGAAATAATATGATATATGATGTTAAATTAGAACATAATAGTGTTTATAATATTTTAAAAGTATCATTTAAGACTGAGTTTTTGGGTATAAATGATGAGGTAAAAGATAGTTATAAAATAACAACTAGATTATATGATAAGACAAATACTTTAATTAGTGAAAATTATAAAGAGTATAGTCTTGATGAGACAAATATTAATAATATTAAAATTAGTCATATGTTAAAAAATAAAGATGATTATACTAATATTAAATATATTTCTTTTGAAGTGGAGTAGGTGTTTATGAGTACAATACATATAGAATCTAAAAAAGAAGATATTGCTCCTTTGGTTCTTATGCCAGGAGATCCTAAGAGGGCTCAGTATATAGCTGAAACTTATTTGAAGGATTATAAAATAGTTAATAAAGTGAGGGGAATGACAGCTTACACCGGTTACTATGATAATAAACTAGTAACCGTTTTCCCGTCTAGTATGGGTAATCCTAGTATGGGTATTTATTCTTATGAATTATTTAAGAATTATGATGTGTCATATATAATAAGAATAGGCAGTATGGGTAGTTATACTGAAAATTTACAACTTAATGATGTCTTTTTAGTTAATAATAGTTATAGTAATTCAAATTATGGTATAATACTGGGCAAGCATTTTAATACTATTGCTTCTTCTAATTTTCTAAATGATGTAATAAAAGAAGTAGCAAAAGATATAGATATAAATATTAAAGAAGGAACAGTATATTCAAGTGATATTTTCTATGAAAATATTGATTATCAAAGATTAGCAAATAAATATAATATACAAGGAGTAGAGATGGAAACATTTGCCCTTTTTTGCAATGCTAAGTTATTAAAAAAAGATGCTACAGCATTATTAACAGTAACGGATTTATTCTATGATACTAAAAAGTTATCTAGTGAAGATAGAGAGAAAGGATTAGATAAAATGATAATTTTATCTTTAGAAACTTTAAAAAAATTATAAAAAAGATATATTTACATATAATAAAAGAAGCGAGGCGATAGTGTATGAATTATGAAAAGTATTCTTATGGAGCATATAATCTTCATATTATTAATACTAATAAATTTAAAACAATTAAAGTAACAGTTAATTTTAGAGCTAAATCTTTAGAAGATGAGGTAACTATTAGAAATATTTTAAAAATGATTCTTTTAAATTCGTGTAAGGATTATCCTAAAGAAAAAGATTTAATTATTGAAAGTGAGAATTTATATGATTTAAAAGTTTCTTCTTTAAGTAGTCGTGTAG
>HF996794.1:0-34771 GCA_000432575.1 Clostridium sp. CAG:762 | reverse complement strand
TAATTATTCGATATTATCATTTAATTTAGAATTTTTAAATGAAAAGTATACTGAAAAAAATATGAATGAATATTCTTTAGATTTCTTTATGAATTTATTATTTAAACCAAATGTTTTAGATAATAAGTTTGATCAAACAAGTTTTAATATTGTTACTAACGTTTTGAGAAAAAGTATTAACTCCATCAAGGATAATAAAACTAAATATTCAATAATTAAAGTATTAGAAGTAATGAATCATAATATGCCTTATTCTTTTAATCCTTTTGGTAAAATAGAAGAATTAAATAGTATAACCCCTGAAAGTTTATATGAATATTATAAAAAGGTATTAACTAATGATTTAGTGGATATTTTAGTAGTTGGAGAAGTAGATAGTGAAAAAATAAGAGAATATTTTACTAATAACTTTAAGGTAAATACATATAAAAAAGTAAAAGATGATATCTTATTACCTAACATATTACCTAGAAAAAGAGTGAAAAAAGTTATTGAGAAAGATAATGTAAATCAAAGTAAGTTAGCAATAGGTCTTAGAATTAATAATATGACAGATTATGAAAGAAAATATGTTTTAAGAGTATATAATGAAATCTTAGGTGGCGGAGGTAATTCTATGTTATTTAATACTGTTAGGGAAAAACATAGTCTTGCTTATTATATTAATTCATTCTGTCAATTTTATGATAATATTGCTGTTATATATGCAGGAGTTAATTCTAGTAAAATAAACATGGCTATTAAATTAATTAAAGATACATTAAATAAGATGGGTAAGGGAAGTTTTAGTGATGATGATTTAAATAATGCAATTCAAACAATAATTTCTGCGATTGAAGTGTGTGAAGACTCTAATACGGGTATTATTAATAATTATTATGCTCAAAGTTTAGTTGATGCTGATACTTTGGATATTAAAATAAAAAAGTATTCTAATATTACTAAAGAGGAGGTTGTTAATATTGCTAAAAAGATTAAAATGGATACTATTTATATACTAGAGGGTGATACAAATGAAAACGATTAATATTTTGAAAGTAGAAGAAAAAGTTTATTTTGAAAAGTTAGATAATGGTTTAGAAGTATATATGTATCCTAAGAATAGTATTCATAATAATTATGTAACTTTAACTTCTCATTTTGGTTCAATTAATAATGAATTTATTCCTTATAATAAGAATAAAATGGTTAAAATACCAAATGGGGTAGCTCATTTCTTAGAACATAAACTTTTTGCTCAAGAAAAAGGAATTGAACCTCCCGAATTCTTTTCTCAAAGTGGTACTAATTATAATGCTCAAACATCTCATAAATACACATCATACGAATTTGAAGGACCAAATAATTTAGAAGAAAATATTTGTTATTTACTTGATTATGTTCAATCACCTTATTTCACGGATGAAAATGTTTTAGTAGAACGTGGTATTATAGGTGAAGAAATTAAGATGTATAAAGATAGCCCTATAGATGTACTTTATGAAAAAATTAATCAAAATATTTTTATAAATAATCCTTATAAAGAATCTATTGGAGGAGAATTAAGTGATATAGAGAAAATAGATAAGAATTTATTGTATGACTGTTATTATACTTTTTATCATCCTTCAAATATGTTTATGATAATTACAGGGAATTTTAATCCTGAGAAAATAATTGGAATTATAAAACAAAATCAAAGTAATAAAAAATTTAATGAAGTAAGACCAATAAAAGTGAAGAAGTATGAAGAACCGGATAAAGTAGCTAAATCAAAAGATATTATTAATATGAATACAGAGATTCAAAAAATGGCATATAATATTAAAATACCAATATCTTCTTTTAATATTAAAGGTAGAGAATTATATTATTATTTATCTTTATTATTTAATTATCTATTTGGTGATACCTCAAATTTATCTAGTAAATTAAAGGAAAATGGCACGATTGTTAATAATATACATGTTGAATTATTAAATGCAGGGGAACATATTTTAGTATCTTTGGTAAATGAAACCCAAAATTATGAGGTATTAATTAAAGAGATAGATAAGGTTTTAGAAAATATAACCATTACTTTAAAAGATTTTGAGAGAAAAAAGAAGGTATATTTAAGTAATCAAATGTTTATTTTTAATAATATTATAGCTATAAATGACTTTATCCTAGATAGTGTTATTTATGAACATAAACTAGAGGAAAAAATATTTGAAATAATAGATAAATTAAATTATAATGATATGTTAGAAGTTATAAAGCAATTAAATTTAAGAAATAAAAGTATTGTAATAGTTGAAAAAAAAGAAGATTTAGGTTATAATTAGTGTGGTGATGCAAAAGTGAATATTGATATAACTTCATTACTTACTAGTAAAGATGACCTTATTAATATAGATATGCCACTTGAAATTGAGGAAGAAACATTAAGAAACACAGGTATTAGACATATAAAAAATACTTCTTTTGTTGGCAGTATCTCCAAAAATGATGAAATATATACCCTTAATGGAAGTATTCATGGCACTATGGTTTTATCTGATGATATAACTTTAGAAGATGTTGACTATGATTTTAACATTAAAATTGACGAAAAATTTATGGAATTTAGTGATGATTTGGAAAATAATTTAAAAATTATTAACAATTCACTTGATATATTTCCCTTTTTGTGGCAAAATATTTTGTTGGAGGTTCCTTCTAAAGTAAGGAAAACTAGTAAAAATCCAAAATTAAGTGGTGATAATTGGAAGGTTATTACTGAAGATGAACTAGAAACAACAAACAAGAGTTTATCAGATTTAAAAGAATTATTTAATCAAAGGAAGGAGTGATAACATGGCTGTACCATTTAGAAAAGTTAGTAAAACTAGAAAAAATATGAGAAGAACTCATTATAAAATCGAAGCAAATGGACTTGTTAAGTGTTCTAACTGTGGAGAAATGATAAGACCACATAGAGCTTGTCCAAAATGTGGATTTTATAAGGGAGTAGAAAGAACTTCAAAAGAGAAAGTAACTGAGTAATAAGCAGTTATTTTTTTTGACTTTTTTTATTCATATTTTTTTTTAAAACTAATATATTTTATTAGATAAGAAAAGAGGGAATATATGATAAATAAAAAGAATTTGTGGTTTTTAACATTGTTTAGTTTAGTTTTAGTATTAAGTGTTTATTATGTAACTATGCCAAGTGAATTATTAGTAACAGGAAATGGTAAAGTAAATGTAAACAATAAAAATAATGATAAAGACAAGAATGTGAGTGTAAAGGAAAGTGATATTTTAACATCACTTCGTGTTGAAGCAGATAATCAATTGAAACAAGAAATGGATGTTTTAAAACAAGTATTAACTAATACAGATGTGTCTGTTGATGAGAAAAATAGTGCTTTTGAAGAATTGAAATTACTTAATCAATTAAAGGGTAAAGAAGAAAAATTAGAAGATTTAGTAAAAAGTACTTATAACTTAGGTTCGTTTATAAAAATAGATAATGATCAAATAAGAGTTGTGGTGGAAAGTACTGATACATCAGCTTCCCTTGCTAATAATATTATGCGTACTATTCAAGATCAATTTGATAATAAGATGTATATTTCAGTAAAATTTCAATAAATATAGATATTTCTAGGTATTTAAACTCACTTTAATTATATTTGTACATAAAATAATATGAATGAATATAACCACCCTATAGGGAAGTGAGGAATTTATGAGCAAGAGTATACTTACAAAAAGAGAAAAAGAAGTATTTATGTTACTAGTTAAAAATAGTACTACTAAAGAAATTGCTGATGAACTAGGGATAAGTGAAAAGACTGTTAGAAATCACATATCAAATGCTATGCAAAAACTAGGTGTTAAAGGCAGAGCACAAGCTGTAATAGAGTTAATTAAATTAAATGTAATTTCTTTATAAAATAGCCATTTTTGGCTTTTTTTTGTTTAATTATTATGTATTTGAACATTAAAAGGTAATTATAAACGAAAAAAATTAAGTCATTTAAAACTTAAATTTTTGATTTTGTAAAAATATTGTATGGATAAGTGTTAGGGTATGGATAAGAAAAAGTTAAACTTTCTTTGGTAGTGGGATGAGTAAAGGTTAGTTTGTTTGCAAATAAGGCGATGTTTTCACATTTTTTAGCATTTTTATTATATTTCATATCACCATAAAGAGGAGAATTAATGTTAGAAAATTGTACTCTTATTTGATGTGATCTACCTGTATGAAGATTTATTTTGACAAGATTCATGTTGTTTTTAGTAGCTAATACTTCATAATCTAATCTAGCTTCTTTACCGTGTTCTTTATCTGTAACTTTAGTTATATTGGTTTTATTATCTTTGATTAAATAGTCTTTTAATGTTCCTTTTTTAGGTAGATTGCCTACGGTAACTGCTGTATATTCTTTGTACATTTCATTTTTTCTTATTTGTTCAGATAATCTTTTAGCGGATTTAGAGGTTTTTGCAAAAACCATAATTCCAGAAACGGGGCGATCTAATCGATGGACTAGGCCTAGGTAAGCATCACCTTTTTTGTTATATTTTTCTTTTAAATAATCTTTTAAAATAGTGAGTAAATCAGTATCTTCGCTTTTATCTTTTTGAACAGGAATATTTTTTGGTTTAATGACTACGAGTAAATGGTTATCTTCGTATAAAATATTAATTTTTGGTAACTTTTCCATAAATACCTGCTGGTAAAATAAGATTATTTTCTTTAATTGGTAAACCAATTTCGCCTGTTTCTATTTTATAATTTGGAAATGTTTGTTTTAAAAGATTATATAGAGATATATGGGATACTCCTGTTGTATAAGAATTGATTAAAAGAAATGAAAAATCTTCATCTAAGATGTCTTTTGTTTTATTTAGTAGTTCATAAACGTTGTCTTCAAAACGCCACACCTCTTTATTTGGACCTCTCCCATAGCTAGGGGGATCCATGATAACAGCATGATATGTGCGACCACGTCTTTTTTCTTTTTCTAAAAATTTTAAACAATCATCTTGTATAAATCTAATTTTATTATTATCTAGTTTGCATAGGTGCATATTTTCTTTCGCCCATTCATTCATACCTTTGGATGAGTCAACGTGCACTACTTCAGTAGCTCCCGCAGAGGATGATGCCATTGAGGCCGCTCCAGTATAAGCGAATAAGTTTAATACTCTAGTTTCTTTGTCTTTTCTTTCTTTAATTTTATTCATAATATAATCCCAGTTTGTGGCTTGTTCAGGGAAAAGTCCTGTGTGTTTAAAGTTTGTTGGGGATATTTTAAAAGTTAGATTTTTGTAGTTGATAGTCCAATAATCATTTAATTTCTTTCTAAATTCCCAATATCCTCCACCAAGATTACTTCTATGATAATATCCATCATATTTATTCCACGCTGGGTTTTCGGTTTTTTTCCATACTATTTGAGGATCTGGTCTTCTTAAAATAACGCTTCCAAATCTTTCTAATTTTTCACCATTTCCTGAAGCTATTATTTCATAATCATTCCATTCGTTACTAATATTCATAATATTTTTCCTTTCATATTAATTATAATATAAAAATAAAGTAAAATAAATAGTAAAAAAGTAATAAAATATATAAAAAGTATGGTATAATAAATTCACAAGGAGGGATGTTATGGAAACTTTATTAATTATAGTATCAATTTTATTAATTATTCTTGTATTATTACAAAGTTCTAAGGCAGAAGCAGCTTCTCAAATAATACAAGGTGGTAATTCAGATCTTTTTTCAAATAGAAAAGAAAGAGGCGGAGAACTATTTATGAGTAGACTTACGATGTTCATGGGCATTGCCTTTTTCGTGATATGTTTGTTTATGTCGCTTTAGCTTACTATGTAAGTCTTTTTATTATGTAATTTTGGAGGTATAAATGGAAGATAAGATTATTGATATATTAAGGAGTAGTAATGGAATATCATTTTATGAAAGTGATTTTTATGATAAATTAAATTTAAATAATAAGGAAGATTATGAAAAATTAGCTAAAGCTTTAGTTAATTTGACTGAAAATGGTATTTTATATAGAAGTAATAAGAATAAGTATTGTTTGTTTGAGGATAGTCATTTATTAAAGGGTCGTGTTGATATGACTAGTACAGGAGATGCTTTTATTATAGTTGAAGGTTTAGAAGATATCTACGTTAATAAAAAGAACTTAAACGGTGCAATGGATGATGATATCGTGGCTATCGAGTTAAGAAAAGGTTTATTCCGTGGTAAATATGAGGGACGAGTTGTTAATGTTATTAAGAGAAGCACTAAACAATTTGTTTGTGAAGTTTATAATGTAAATGGTGTTACGCGATTGAGAGAGATTGGTAAGAAACAAAGACCAACTGATTTGCTTATTAGTAATGCTAATTTAGGTAATGCGGGAATAGGAAGTATCGTTAGAGTAGATTTAGTACAGGGGAAGAAAAAGGTTTATCCTGTTGTGGCGGAGGTACTTGGACATGTTAATAATCCTCTTGATGATATTAAATCTTACATATATAAATATGGTTTTTCAACTAGTTTTTCTAATGAGGCTATTAGTCAATTAGATTATATTCCTAATGAAATAACTCCTGATGTACTTGCTAGCGAATTAAAAAGAGGAAGAATAGATTTAAGAGGCGAAGTTATTACGACAATGGATGGTGCTGATACTAAGGATATTGATGATGCTATTTCGATTAAGAAGCTTTCAAATGGTAATTATCTACTTGGAGTTCATATTGCCGATGTGAGTCATTATGTAGAAAAGAATAGTCCGATTGATTTGGATGCTTATGAGAGAGGAACTAGTATCTATTTTCCCGGTGGAGCTGATCCAATGCTACCCGAAAAACTTTCAAATGGTATATGTTCTTTAAATCCAAGAGAAGATAGATTTGCTACAACCGACTATATTGAATTTAATGATAAGGGTGAAGTTGTTGATCATGCTTATTTTGAGAGCATTATTACTTCAAAGCTTAAGATGACTTATGAAAAAGTTAATGAAATATTAGACAATGATTTGAGTGATTATGATCCAAAGGTAGAGACAAATGTTAATTTGGAAGATGATGAGGAAGAGACTTATAAGAAATTAACTAATAATTTGAAATTAATGCGTGAAGCGGCTTCGGTATTACTTGAAAAAATGAAAAGAAGAGGATATATTGAGTTTGAAAGTAATGAGTGTAAGATTTTAGTTGATGAAAATGGAGTTCCTTATGAAATAAAAAGTAGATTGGATGGAACTGGACAAAAAATTATTGAAGTATTTATGATTTTAAGAAATGAAGATGTGGCAAGTAACTTAGATAATAATGATTTACCTGATATTTTCCGTGTACATGATAGACCGGATCCTTTAAGATTACAATCGTTTATTGATTTTTTAATGGCGAGAGGAATTACTTTTAATGGACCGAAGAAGGAATATTTTAGTGCTAAAGATTTACAAAAACTTATTTATGAGCTTAAGGATAGACCTGATGCTAGAGTTTTAAGTGATATGGCTATTAGAAGTCAGTCAAAAGCAATTTATTCAAATACTAATATTGGGCATTTTGGTTTAGGAAGTAAGTGTTATTCACATGATACTTCACCAATTAGAAGATATCCTGATTTGACACAACATCGTATTATGAAAGATTTTCTTAATTATTTATATGATCCTAAAGAAACAAGAGAGAAACTTAAGAGATGGGGTATATCTATGGGGCAAACTTTAGATGTAGAAGTGTCTTACAATGAGAACTTTAATGAAGAAATAATGAGAAAAGTAAATAAATGGGATAATGAATTACCAGAAATATGTGCACATTGCAGTGAGAAGGAAAGAGATGCTGATTCATTTGAGAGAGATGTTGATAAAATGAAAAAGGCTGAATATATGCAAAATCATATTGGTGAAGAATATGTTGGTATTATAAGCGGTATTACTAATTATGGAATTTTTGTGGCTTTAGAAAATACAGTTGAAGGTATGATAAAAATTGAGGATTTGCCCTCTAATAACTATCATTATGATGAGAAGACACAAATACTATATGGTTCAAATAATAGGTATCAAATTGGGGATATTTTAGAGGTTAAAGTAATTGGTGCTTGTAAGGAAAATGGTAATGTTGATTTTATCTTAGCTAGTCATGCTAAATTTAATCAAGAGGAAAATAAGGTAAATAAAAAGAAAAAACGTAGGAAGGGCATATAATGAAAACAAGGAGAAGAATAAAAAGAAAAGTTTTATATATTTTGATAGGTGTTGTTTTAATTGCTTGTGGAATTTTGATATATAAAGTATTAGATCAAAAAGAACTAATTAAAGAAGATAAGTCTGTTAATAATAATGATGATGTAAAACCAGTTATTAAAGAAGAGGTAAAAAAAGTAAGTTTATTTATGGTAGGAGATGCTTTAATTCATGATCCTATTTATAAAGGAGCTTACGATAGTGCAACAAAGACATATGATTTTAGACCAATGTTAGAGTTTGTGAAACCAATATCTAGTACTTATGATTTAGCATTTTATAATCAAGAAACAATTCTTGGTGGTACAGAACTTGGTTTATCTGGATGGCCTAGTTTTAACTCTCCTTATGAAGTGGGGGATGCATTTATTGATGCTGGGTTTAATATGGTAAGTACGGCCACGAATCATACTTATGATAAAAAGGAAAAAGGTGTTATTAATTCATGTAATTATTGGGCTAAAAAAGATAATGTTTATATGTCTGGAACTAAGTTAAATGGCGAAGAAAGTGATGTTAAAATATTTGAAAAGAATGGTATTAAGTTTGCTTATGTTGCTTATACTAAAGGGTTGAATGGTAATGTTTTACCTAAAGGGAAAGAATATTTAGTAAATGTATTTTCTTATGATAAAGCTAAAACTGATATAGAAAGTGTTAGAGATAAGGTAGATTTTGTTATTGTATCAATGCATTGGGGAAAAGATGTAACTTCTTATACTAATCCTTCACCCGAACCTTGGACAAAGTATGCTAAAGGGTTGAATCCTAAAGAGCAAGCAGAATATTTGGCTAATTTAGGTGTAGATTTAATAATAGGAACACATCCACATATTATTAATCCAATTGAATGGATAGATAATACTTTAGTTTACTATTCACTTGGTAATTTTATTTCTTCACAGTCTAATGATTCAAATTTTAATAAAAGAATAGGCCTTATGGGTAGTGTAGAATTTACTAAAACAATAAAAGGTGAAGAAGTATTATCTAAAGATTTAAAAAGTACTAATAACGAATTAGTTTATACTTATATTAAAGGTAATACTTATAAGGCTATACCTTTTAGTAAAATGAATAATACATATAACAAAAAATATAAAAGTTTATATGAGACATATACTAAAGTTATTAAAATGTATGATGAGACATTACCGGTTGCTAGTATAGAATAGGATGGTGGTTTTATGGAAATAATTAACCGCAAAGCAAAGTTTGATTATTTTACATATGAAACTTATGAAGCTGGGATTGTTTTAACAGGTACGGAAATTAAATCTGTTAGAAACGGAAAGGCTAATATTAAAGATAGTTATGCTATTATAAGAGATGATGAAGCCTATTTACTTAATGCTCATATTTCTTTGTATAAAGAAGGAAGTAGTTTTAATCACGAAGAGCAGAGAACAAGGAAGTTACTTTTGCATAAAAAAGAAATTTTAAAAATTAAGAATAAACTTGATATAGAAGGATATACTTTAATACCTTTAAAGATGTATTTTAAGGGTGAAAAATTAAAAGTATTACTTGGAGTATGTAAAGGTAAGAAGAATTATGATAAGAAACAAAGTTTAAAAGAACGAGATATTATGCGAGAAGCAAATAGAAATTTAAAATAGGAGGATAATAATGATAAAACATATTGAGAATAATTTTAAAGACGTTGTACTTGATTCTAAGACTTTAGTACTTGTTGATTTTTATGCTACTTGGTGTGGTCCTTGTCAAATGCTTAGTCCTGTCTTAGAGGAGATTAGTGTAGAAAATAATGATTTTGAAATTGTTAAAGTTGATGTTGATAAAAACCATGAACTTGCTAGGAATTATAAAATAATGGCTGTACCTACGATGATGATTTTTAAAAATGGTGAAGTTGTTGATAAGATAGAAGGCCTTGTAAGTAAAGAAGTAATTATTAATAAAATGAAGAATTATTTATGAGGTGTAATTTTGAAGAATTTTAGATTAAATAAGGATAGAGAATATGTTGATAGAATCATTACAGGTATTTTAAAAAAAGATGGGCATTGTCCTTGTAGGTTAAATGTTGATGATACAACGCTTTGTCCTTGCGATGAGTTTATTAAAGATGGTATATGTAAATGCCGTTTATTTGTAAAAATTGAAGATAGAGAAAAAAGTTAGGGTTTTGCCTTTAACTTTTTTTTATTTATGAATATAATAAAGAAGAATTGGAGGGATTTATTTGAAAAAAATTATTTTTGGAATAATTATGACTATTGTAATTATTTTAGTTTCTTGTTATGCGATTAAAAATAGTGATAATAATGATGGCTTAAAGAAAGTTAAAGTAGCAGAAGTAACTCATACTGTTTTTTATGCACCTTCTTATGTAGCAATGAGTGAAGGATATTTTAAAGAAGAGGGACTTGATATAGATTTAATTTTAACACCTGGAGCTGATAAAGTTATGGCTGCGGTGTTATCAGGAGATGTAGATATTGGATTTTCAGGGACTGAAGCAACAATTTATGTATATCAAGAAAATGAAAAAGATTATGTTATGACATTTGCAGGTCTTACAAAAAGAGATGGTTCATTTTTAGTATCAAGAGAAAAAATAGAGAATTTTACTTTAGATGATTTAAAAGGAAAATATGTAATTGGGGGTAGAACTGGAGGAATGCCTGAAATGACATTTGAATGGGCACTTAAGCAAAATGGAATCAACCCTAAAAAAGACTTAACTATTGATACATCAATTGCTTTTTCGGCAATGCAAGGAGCATTTGTGGGGGGAACTGGTGATTTTGTTACTTTATTTGAACCAAATGCTTTAAGTGTAGAGAAGGAAGGACTTGGATATGTAGTAGCTTATGTCGGTGAATTAGGTGGAGAAGTACCTTATACTGCATATAATGCTAGAAAAAGTTATATTGATAAAAATAATGATGTAATTAAATCATTTGCTAAGGCAATTAATAAAGGTTTAGAGTTTGTTTATAAGAATAGTCCAGAAGTGATTGCAACATCGATTACTAGTTATTTTCCTGATACTTCTTATAATGATTTAGTGTCAATAGTAAAAAGATATAAAGATGGGGATGCTTGGAAGGAAAATATAAATATAAGTGAGCAAGAATGGGATCATATTCAAGATATTGTCATGGCGGCAGGTGAACTTAAAGAAAAAGCACCTTATAAAGATTTGATATATACTAAGTTTTTTAAATAAAATGAATGATGTATTAATTATTAATGATTTAACTAAAAAATATCAAAATCTGCAAGGTGAAGTTGTAGCTATTGATAAGTTATCTTTGAATGTTAAAAATGAAGAATTCGTTGCAATTGTAGGACCTTCAGGATGTGGTAAATCTTCCTTATTATCGATTTTATGTGGAATTGAAGATAAGACTATGGGTAATTTTATATTTCCAGATGCTACTAAAAATAAATTGGGATATATGCTTCAAAATGATTCTTTATTTCCATGGTTAACTATTTTAGATAATTGTTTAATCGGTTTAAAAGTAAGTAAAAACCTTACTGATGAAAATATCGTTTATGTAAAAAAATTGTTAGGAATGTATGGATTAAAAGATTTTATGTATGATTATCCTAGTAATTTGTCAGGTGGTATGAGGCAAAGAGTTGCTTTAATAAGGACACTAGCTATCATGCCTGATATTTTGCTTTTAGATGAGCCATTTTCGGCTTTAGATTATCAAACGAGATTAGCGGTATCAGATGATGTTTATCAAATAATAAAAAAAGAACATAAAACTGCAATTATGGTAACACATGATTTAGCCGAGGCTATTTCTATGGCAGATAGAGTGGTTGTTTTAACAAATAGACCTGCAAAGGTAAAAAAGATATTTGAAATTAAACTAACTAATCGTAAAAATCCTATTGAGAATAGAAAATGTGTAGAATTCTCAAAGTACTACGAAGATATATGGAAGGAACTTGATTTTCATGTGTAGTATAGAGAGAAAAAAATATTTAAAAAAAATTAGAAAAGAGAAAATACTTGTAGCATTATCCCAATTATTAATATTAGTTTCTTTAATAGCTCTTTGGGAATATTCAGCGTATAAAGGTTATATTAACGCATTTATTGCATCGAGTCCAAGTCGTATTTTAAAAACAATAATTTCGTTACATAATCAAGGTAGTTTATATAATCATATTGGAATTACTGTTTATGAAACGTTTTTAAGTTTTATAATTGGAAGTATTCTTGGAACTTTAATTGCTATTATTTTATGGTGGAATAGATTTATATCTAAAGTAATAGATCCATATTTAACAATATTGAATAGTTTACCTAAAGTAGCTCTCGGTCCAATTATTATAATTTTTTGTGGAGCTAATATGAAATCAATAATAATTATGGCTCTGTTGATATCAGTTATAGTTACAATAATGACTGTTTATAGTGGTTTTGAATCTACTGATATAAATAAAATCAATTTGTTAAAATCATTTAAAGCAAGTAAGAGCCAAATACTTAAAATGGTAATATTACCTAGTAATTATAAAGTAATCATTAGTTCTTTAAAAATAAATGTTAGTATGTCTTTAATAGGCATCATTATGGGTGAATTCTTAGTTTCTAAAGAAGGTATCGGTTATTTAATCATGTATGGTTCACAGGTATTTAATTTAAATTTGGTAATTACAGGAGTAATTATCTTGGCTATTATTTCTTATTTGATGTATTTAATAGTGAGTTATGTCGAAAAAGTACTAATTAAAAATAAAAATTAGTACTTTTTCATATATTTGTTTTCTTTTTGAAAAAATATGAAGTATAATATTATCAGGTGATTGTTATGTCCTATATAAAAGGCAAATTTGTTAAAACAATTTTTAATAATAAACAAAACGGATACTATGTTGGTTTACTTAAAGTAAGTGAATGTAGTAAAGATTTAGGTGATATAAAGAAGAGTATTAATTTTGTAGGCATATTTCATGAATTAATCGAGAATACTAACTATATCATGAATGGCGATATGACTATTCATGCTAGGTATGGTGAACAATTTAATGTTACTAGTTATGAGGTTTTAAAACCAGAAAAAAAAGAAGAAATAGTAACATTTTTAAGTAGTGATCTTTTTCCAATTGGAGAATCTCTTGCTTTAAAAATATATGAGGCTTTGGGTAATAATTGTATTGATAAAATTTTAGAAAATCCTAATGTATTGAATAAAATACCAAGATTAAGTTTAAAAAAACAAGAGAAAATATATAACATACTAAAAGAATATCAAGGTAGTAGTCAAATAATTATGCAATTAAATGAATTAGGTTTTAGTTTTAAAGAAAGTTTATCTATTTATAATAAATACAAAAGTGATACGAAAAAAATAATCGATTACAATATTTATGAATTAATTGATTCATTAGATATTAATTTTTCCACGGTTGATTCTGTTGCATTGAAAAATGGAATTTTAGAAGATGATGAGAGACGTCTTAAAGCTTTGGCTATTTTTGTTATTAAAAAAATATTATTTGAAAACGGTGATATTTATGTTACTTATGAAGAAATAAAAAAGAATATTGAAAAATATGTAGGAATTGAAAGTGAATATTTAGAATACATTTTGATCAAATTAAACAAACAAGGAAAATTAATAATAGAAAAAAATAGATATTATTTAAAAGAATATTACGAAGATGAGGAATATATTGCAAGTAGGTTGACTCATTTAAATGAATTAAAAAGTGATAAAATAGATATCTCTAAGTATTTAGAAAAACTACAAAAAGATAACGATATTATATATGATAAAGTTCAAAAAAAAGCTATTGAAACTGCGATTAATAATAATTTAACTATTATAACGGGTGGTCCTGGAACTGGTAAAACTACGATTGTTAAAGCCATCGTATCGATTTTACTTAATTTAAAAAAAGTTAATGAAGAGTCTATTGCATTACTTGCTCCAACTGGAAGAGCTTCGAAAAGGCTTGCTGAAAGTACTTTACTCCCTGCGATGACAATACACAGATTTTTAAAGTGGGATAAAGAAAATGATACATTTTTAGTTAATGAATATATGCCTTCAAACTGTAAGTATATTATTGTAGATGAAGTTAGTATGATAGATAATACTTTAATGGCGTCTTTACTTCGTGGTTTAAAAGATGATGTAAAATTAGTCTTAGTAGGTGATTATTACCAATTACCTAGTGTAAGAGAAGGACAAGTACTAAAAGATTTAATTGATAGTGAAGTGCCTAATATTGTATCATTAACTGCTTTGTATAGGCAAAATGAAAATTCTTACATTATAGAACTTGCTAGAGAAATTAAAAATCAAGAATTGTCTAATTTTTTAGAAAAGAAAGATGATTATATATTTATAAAATCAAATAATATGAATTTAAAAAATACACTTGAAAATATTTTAGATAAAGCTATCAATAAAGGATATAACGAATTAGATATTCAAATATTGGCTCCAATGTATAAAGGAGAAAATGGAATTATTAATTTAAATAAAGTATTGCAAAATAAATTTAATCCAAGAACTAATAGAACCAAAGAATTAGAAGTAGGGGAAATAACATATCGAGTTGGAGATAAAGTGCTACAACTAGTTAATGATATAGATAATTCAGTATTTAATGGAGATATTGGTTATATAGTAAACATTTTATCTAGTAGACAAAGTAATTCCAAAAGAAATGAAATACATGTTGATTTTGATGGCAATGTAGTAATTTATACTCCAAGTAAGTTTGTTGAAATAACACATGGATATGCCATTAGTATTCATAAAGCTCAAGGTAGCGAGTTTGACACAGTAATTATACCGATGTCAAATTCTTATAAGTATATGCTTTATAATAAACTAATTTATACCGCGGTTACAAGGGCTAAAAAGAATTTAATAATATTAGGGGACGAATATAGTTTTATATATGCCGTTAATAACAATTATACTGTAAAAAGAAAAACTACTTTGAAAGAAAAATTAATTAATATGAATAAAAATAATAATGTTGTTCAAAATAATTAATAGTACTAGTACTAATCATATTTTTCTAAAGGAGTGGTGTTATATGAAATTTAAAAATTGCCTTTGTACTTTAATGGTAGGTGCTATGATGGCATTTACTTATGAACAAATCAAAAATGGTAATATGAAAAAAATGATTTCTAAATGTAAAAATATGGAAATTAAAATGGTTGAAGATTTAGAAAATATGATGTAGATTAAAGCCCTTTAAAGGGTTTTTTTCATGTGCTTTCGCTATGCTGTTTTCACAAGTAAAAAAAAATAAAAAAATTGAAAAATTACCAAAATTCAAAAACTACACGGGTGTTCGTTAAAACCTGCACCAAAACCTCACCAAATTTTAAGAATCAACCTGGAGTTTTTTAATTTCTGCAATTTGACTTTCTTGTCCATCTTGTAGTATAGTGAATTCATTCCAGTAAGGAGGTGAAAACATGAACAAGATTCATATCTTTAAACTTAATTTCGATGATGATTAACTCTTGCACTAAAAGGCGAGAGCAAACGCAAAAAAATGAGTACGGCAGTTACTGTCGGAGTTTATGTCTACGGTAAGACAAATAAATTTTACTTGTAGAAAATGTATTGGACAAAACCTAAATTTAATTGTATAATTTTATGTAGGAAGTTCAAGGTGATTTGCATGGAAATGGTTAATGTTGATAAAAGCAAAGTCTCTCCAATGATGTTACATTATATGGAGGTCAAAGAAAAATATAAAAATACAATTGTTTTTAATAGATTAGGAGACTTTTATGAAATGTTTTTTGATGATGCTATAATAGCTTCAAGAGAATTAGAGTTGACTTTAACTGGCAGAAGTGCAGGATTAGCCGAAAAAGTACCTATGTGTGGAGTACCATATCACGCCAAAGATGTTTATATAGAAAAATTAATAAAAAAAGGATACAAAGTTGCTATATGTGAACAATTAGAAGAGGCAAGTGCCACTAAAAAGATTGTTAAAAGAGATGTTGTTCAGGTGATTACTGCTGGCACTATTATTAATAATGATTCTTTAAACGAAAAAGAGAATAACTATATAGGTAGTATTTATGATTTTGGGTATTGTTATGTTATTACTTATGCGGATATTACGACGGGTGAAATGATAAGCGAGTTATTAGAACATGAAAGTACTAAGGTGGTAAGTACTATATTAGAAATTGGTATTAAAGAAATAATTGCAAACGATAAAGTGGACAAGTTAATTATATCTAGTTTAAAAAACAAATATCATGTCGCGGTTACTATTACTAATGATGTTATTACAAATAATAATTATGATTATATTTGTAAAAATGTCGATGATGAAAGATATATCACTTCAATAAAGCATGTTTTAGCTTATCTAGATAGTAATTCAATGAGAGACTTATCACATATGCAGGAAGTAGTAATAAAAAAGGTAAATGAATATTTAAAAATGGATATTCATACTGTGAGAAATTTAGAATTGGTAGAAAATCAAAGATTAAAAGAAAGAACTTATTCATTGTTATGGTTACTTGATCATACAAAAACCGCAATGGGTAGTAGAAAATTAAAGTCCTTTATTGAAAACCCTATTTTGGATAAAAATATTTTAAACAAAAGATATGATATAGTTAGTAAATTATTAGATGAATTTATTTTGGCTGATGATTTAAGAAATATGCTTTATCAAGTATATGACTTAGAGAGACTAAGTGGAAGAATTTCTCTTGGCACTTGTAATGCTAGAGATTTATTGCAATTAAAAAATTCTATAAAAGTATTACCTGATATAAAAAGAATTTTAAAAGCAATTGATTTTTATTTGAATGTTGATACTTTAAAGGACTTATATGATTTATTAGATAAAGCGATTTATGAAGAGCCTCCTGTCAGTATTCGTGAAGGTTATTTGATTAAGGAAGGTTATTCAAAAGAATTAGATGATTTAAAAGATTTAAGAACTGGTGGAAAAGATTTTATTTCTAAATTTGAAAGTGATGAGAGAGCAAGGACAGGAATAAAAAATTTAAAAGTTGGTTTTAATAAGGTGTTTGGTTATTATATTGAAGTTAGCAAAAGTAATATACCAATGATTACTGAGGATATGGGTTATATTAGAAAGCAAACTTTAGCTAATGGTGAGAGGTATATTACAGATGTTTTGAAGGAAAAGGAAGATTTAATTCTTGGTGCTGAAGAAAAAATTGTTAATTTAGAGTATTATTTATTTGATAATATAAGAAGTGAAGTGAAGAAATATATTCCAATTTTACAGAAAATATCTAAGGCATTAAGTGAAATTGATGTATTGCAAAGTTTTGCTTATTTAAGTGAAAAAAATAATTATGTAAGACCCCAGTTAACTGATGATAATAGCATGTGTATTTTTGAATCAAGACATCCAGTTGTAGAGAGTGCTTTGAAAGAGAAATATGTCGCAAATGATATTGTTATGGATAATAAAACTAACATTTTATTAATTACTGGTCCTAATATGGCTGGAAAGAGTACTTATATGAGGCAACTTGGTATTATTGTAATCATGGCTCAAATAGGATGTTTTGTTCCTGCTAGAGAAGCTAAGTTACCTATATTTGATCAGATATTTACAAGAATTGGGGCAAGTGATGATTTAGTAAGTGGAGAGTCGACATTTATGGTTGAGATGGTTGAGGCATCAAATGCCATTAAATATGCAACTAAAAATAGTTTGATTTTATTTGATGAGTTAGGACGTGGTACGGCAACATTTGATGGAATGAGTTTGGCTCAAGCAATACTTGAGTATATTCATGATAAAATAGGTTGTAAAACTTTATTTTCAACGCATTATCATGAGTTAACTGATTTAGAAAAAACATTACCTAATTTGAAAAATAAGCATGTATCAGCGACTGAAAAGGATGGCGAAATCATATTTTTACATAAAGTATTGGATGGCTTTATTGATAAGAGCTATGGTATTAATGTTGCTAAACTAGCTAATTTACCTAATGAAGTGATTAATCGTGCTAATGATATTTTAAAAATATATGAAGATAAAGAAAGAAAAAAAGATATCATTGTGCAGACAACATTACCACTTGATTTTAAAGAAAACGAAAGCCAAGTAGAGCAATATTTAAAAGATTTAAATATTTTGGAATTAACGCCTATTAAAGCACTATGTGTTTTAAGTGAATTGAAAGAAAAAATTAAGAAATAAAAAGAATAGTTTAATAGTTTTTGATATGAACCTCGTTTCTCTTATGTCCAAGAAACGGGATTCAGTTCATTTGAACTATTTTTTTATTGAACTATTCCTTTTTTTGTGGTAATCTATTTATAGAATAGGAGATGATTTTAGTAATGAAAAGAATTATAGAAAAATTATCTTTGTTAACTTTAAAAGATATTATATTAAGTGTTGTTATTTCTTTAATTTTAGTTTCAATTGGAACAACATTTGCATATTTTAGTTGGCAAAGTACTAATAATCCTTTAGTAAATATAACTGTAGAGGATATGGCCGATGTTAAATTTAGTGGAGGAAATGACCTTAAGGCTACTGATATTGGACCAGTTTTAGACTATAATGATGGAGAGATAATTGATTTTTCTGTGAGAAAGAAAATAGATGCTCCAATATATGCTTTGATTCAGGTAACTCCTAAAATATTACCTAATGAATTTAAAGTTTCATATTTTAAAGGTAAATTACTGTCTAGTACTGACAATGCAACGTGGAGTGAATTAACAGAATTTGATTTCACTGATAAAGATGTTGATAATGTGTATTTGGTATATGAAGGTGAAATAAATGATAAATTAACCTATTATAAGATGATATTTTATATAGATGGAACTGTTTATAATTCAAATAATTTACAAGACAAAACATTTGAAGTAGTTATTGATGTAGCTATTTCTGGAAATAAGTGTGATGCAGTTACTAAAAATGAAGATAATAGTATTACATATGCTGGTAAAAAATGGTATCAAATAGCTGAAGACGATACTTCAACAACATTAGTTTTAGCAGAAAATTATGGTACTGGTTCATACGGCCCATATACTACAATAAATTCTTCTTATTGGGCTAATAGTACCGTTAAAACTAAAGTAAATGAATTTTTAACTGATTCTTCAATAAATACGGAATGTTTGATAAATGATGAGACATATGGATATGTTAGAGTACCTTATAAAAGTGAACTTAGTACAAATATACCTAATGATAGTGCCACTTCATTTTGGACAATGGATAATATTGATAATAGTTACGTAGTAGTAGGTAAAGCAGATGGGACTTTATATGAGGGATGGAATCAGGTTAACACAACACCTGTAACGACTGTAGGTTTATTTAACGGTAATTATTCAGGTGGTCCACATGGTTCTGTTAGTGGGGGACAAAGTTATTTATGGGATAGAACTGCCACTATTTCAAGAGAATGGGGAGCCTTAAAATTTAATCCATTTGGATCCGCTAGTAATTATGATCAGGAGTCTACTGTTTATTATGCAACAGGAGGTGGGGTTGAAAAAACCGTTGAAGATGTTATTGACTGTTTGGATTCTACAAAAAGTTATTATAGTTATTCTTGGTATACATCTAGTTTTTCTAATAACATAGATAGAGAGACTGCAAGTGTATGTACTGAGGTAGGAAAGAAAACAGTTTATTTGTGCCATGAAGTAGCGTGCTGTAAATATGGCTCTAAAAATTCTTCTGTTAATGGAGGAAGTACTGCCTATAGTTATAAAGATTTTACTTATAATACTTTTAGTTCTTGTAATTCTACCACTGAATACAAAGCAACAAATATAAGCGAAACAATAGGATATCGTCCTGTAATAAAAGTGAAAAAATAATTTTAAGTGAGGTATGATATGAAAATTATTAATTATTTTAAAAATATGAGTAAAAAGAAGAGAATAATAATATTTTGTAGTTTTATATTTCTTTTGCTATGCTGTTTTCTTACCTTTTTCTTTGTAAAAAAAATGAATAAAGTTGATGAAAAATTAACAGATTTTAAAATAATATCTTTCAATCAAGAGATTAAGTCTGAAAGTAGGCTTAACGAACTTACATTTGAAAAGTCAAAAAATGCTTTAAAATATATAGTATATGTTTATAACAGTAATAATAAATTGATTAAAGAAGTTGAAACAAAAGAAACTAGTATTGTTTTAAGTGATCTTAATGTTGAGTATAATGACGAAATTACAATTAAAGTTCAGGCGGTTGATAAAAACAAGAATAAATTAAAAGCCGCTAATAACTTAGATGTTACTTGGTCTTTACCATCTTTACAAGTAAATGAAATAAATGATATTGGAACTGATGAGGATTTATCTGTCAGAATTGATATAGACGAATCTAAAATGGAAGGATATTATTTAATACTTAGTAAAGGAGAAGAGGAAATTATTAAATTAGAAGTAGATAGTTCTAAAATGATAATTCCTTGCAATTATTATAGTAATAATTTAGGTAAATATAAAGTTAGTTTAGTATATGATAATATAGAACTTAGTTCTTATGAATTTACGGTAGGTTTGCCTGAAATAGGTGAAGTTTATATAGATAGTATAAAACATAATTCAACAATTCCGTGGGATGATTTTGAAGTCAGTTTTTCAGGCGGAGAGAATGCTGATATGTATGAGGTAAGTATTCATACTATGGATAATAAAATGCCTTTCCTTAAACAAACAACTGAAATGTCATGTATTGTAGATATTTCTAAATTGCAAGAAAATACAACTTATGTTTTAAAGGTAATGGCTTATAATAAAATAGATAATAGTGTTAGTAATCAGAGAGTATTAAGTTTTAAAACAGGTACTAAAGAGAAGGCTAAAGAAGTTAAAACTGATGTTCCTGGTGGAGAAGTTACTATTGGGACAAAGATTACTTTATCTAGTGAAACCAAAAGTGCTACAATATATTATACAATCGATGGTTCAACTCCTAGTGAAAATAGTTTAAAGTTTGATAGTCCAATTGAGATAAAAAAAGATGTAACAATAAAGGCTATAGCTATTTCTAAGAATCATTTTAATAGTGATGTTGCAGTATTTGAATATAAGGCTAAAACTAAGGAAATAAAAATAAATCTTAGAGCTTCAAAAAATGAAGAAGTAGGTATTACAGGTTCTTCATATACTAGTGATAAAATTATTATAGGTGAGATTACTAATATTATTCAAAATGAATTGAAAAAAAATAATATTACGGTTATACTTGATAATGATGGTGAGAAAGTGGACTTAACTTTAACTTTAAGTAGTACTAGTGATGATGGTAATACACATGGTATATCAACATTTGTCTATGCCACTAATTCTAATGTAGCACCTTTAGCAGTAAAGTTACATAATGGATTAAGTTCAATTTATGGAACTAATCCCAAGAAACTTATTTATACAAATACATCAGGTAATAATATTAATGAGGTTAATCCTAAAAAAACCAATAATGGTATATTGATTAGATTAGGCTATCGTGATAATATGCAAGATGCTAAATGGTTGGTTGAGAATAAGAATAAAATTGCTCTTAAAATCGCTGAGATAATAATAAAGAATTATAATAAATAAAATAATAAAACAAAAAAGTACTTCATGTTTAATGTTGAATGAGGTACTTTTTATTTTACTAGTAATGCTCCAAGAAATAGGGAAGTTATTATAATTGTCAAAGTAAATGCCACGACTAATGTAAAATCAACATATCCTTTAGTTCTAGTTCTAACTACAGCATTTGTTTGCTCTGGGATAACAATGTTACTAGCATCTAAACTATTTAAGTAATTACCATATCCTTTAATTATTTCGGTTATAGATATAATAGTATTAGCATCTTTTTTAGCAATAGGATTATTTAATAAGTTAGTATTATTTTGAGGTGGAATATTAACATTTTCCATAACAAACTTAATACCAATTTGGTGTAGAAAGTCCATAGATGTTTTTATTTGCGCAAACTGTTTAGCTGTATCATTAGAAATTTCTTGTTTAATTTGTGATTTTTGTGTGTTTGTGGTTTTGACAGTTTCTTGCTTAACTTCTTTTGTTGGTTCTACTTTTTTTTCTTCAATCTGTTTAATTTCATTTACTTTTTGAGTAGTGTTTTTTACCTTATTATTAGGTCTTTCCATTACTAAATCATTATGATTACATAATTTGTGGTATAGTTGCATACCTAAAGCCCTTTTTTCTAGAGAAGAAATATTTTTAATTGCTATGAGATTATTACCAATGGTAATGTATTGCTTTTTGCTTTCATATTCATATTTTTTAATATTAAATTCTTCTTTTCTTATTTCTTTTTGTAAATCTTGAATATTTTCTTCAATGACACTTTTTTCTTCTTTTTTGTAATCAATTTCTTTTCCTAATTCTTTATATCTAGTTATTTTTTCTTTTAATTTGTTTTTTTTGTATTTGGATATGAAGCCTATTTTATCAAGTGGGCTAGGTTGATAGTTTTTTAAAGCTTGTTTTAGTGTTTTGATTCTTTCTTTTTCTAATTTTTTTATCTCTTTTTTGACATTTTTTAATTCTTGTTTTTGTTCTTTTGTATCTTCTTTTTTATTGGCAATAATTTCTGTTGAATTAACTATTTTATCATTTAAGTTATTAATGTTATTATTTATTTTATCATTTTCTAAACCAAGTTCATTTCTTAAGTCATCTAAAATGTTTAATAATTTATATTTTTCTTGTTTATTACCTAAAATATTGTAATAGCCTCTTAGTTGTTCTTTGCTTAAATGTTTGTAGAATTCTATTCTTGTTTGTTCATCAAATTGTTCTGCAACATTTTTTATATTTAAGGGACTCATGCTATTAACTAAGTCGTTTAGCATATTTGGGTATGTTACGCTTAACCAATTAAAAAGATTGCTTTTTTGATTTTCATCTAGCATGTTAAAGAATGATAATTTGTTATCAACATTTGTTTTTAAAAAGCTTTGATATATATTTTCGTTATTCATATTTTTTCACCAACTTTTTTAAGAATTACTAAGTAGTTCTTTGATAATCTCGAATACTTTGTTTTTTTCTTCTTGATTTTCTATTGATTTTATTACATCGTTGCCATTTTCATCTTTGATTATACGAGAAGCGAAGATATTATCACTTTCTTCATTTTTATTTACAGCATATATGACATATTCTTTATTATCAATTTCAATAATGGTAATAATTTCAGCTTCTTTTTCATTGCCGTTTTCATCAATCATGATAAATGTTTCTTTTTCTTCCATTTTATTTTCTCCTTATTATATATTATTTGGTATTAATCTTTTAACTATTTTATCAACACGTTCTAGTTCCTTTGTGTCATTGATGGTTATTAGTTCATTATTGACTAATTTAGCTACATAAACATCATAATTTTTGTCTTCTTTTTGGACACTGTATAAACAGTATTCATCATCTCCTATATTAAAACATGTGATAACATTAGCAATATATGAAATGCCCCCTTTGGTATTTATGATAAATTTATTATTTTCCATACTCTCACCTATATTAAAATTTTATCATAGGATGTTTGTTTTGTAAATATGTAAATTTCAAATAGTATAAAAAACTAGTTAATTAACAAGAAAATGGTACTTTTTTTATGGTAAATTCATACATTAAAGTGAGGGGTGATAACATGTCTTTATATAAAGAAATAGTTACCAAAGCCGTGATAGGAAAGGGGAAAAAGTATTATAAAAACACCTATACAATAGATACAGAAAATACACCCACGACAGTTTTAGGATGTTGGGTTATTAATAATAAGTTTAAGGGTAGTGAACAAAATGATAGGATTATCATAGATGGTAGTTTTGATGTTAATATATGGTATTCTTATGATAATGATACTAAAACAGAAGTTAGTACTAAAACTATTAATTACACAGAGAGTGTCAATGTTAATCAAAAGGAAACAACTGATTCTTCTACCAAAGACATTATTGTTAGAAGTTTAAAACAACCATCTTGTAGTAATGCCATGATTAAAGGAAATTCTATAGTTTTTGATATTGAAAAAGAACTTGGTATTGAAATTGTTGGGGATACTAAAGTAAAGATTGCTATTGAAGAAGATGAGGATCCTTGGGATGATATAAATGATATAGAATATAATGATGAAGTAGATAAATCTATCACGGAAAATGTCGATGAAACATTTATTAAGAAAGAAGAGTAACTAAAGAAATAATCTTCTTTTTTTAAAGTGTGTAACAAAAAAAAGTTGACAAGTGTTAAAAAATATAGTAATATTAAAGCAATGAAGGAGGAAAAGAAAAAATGGTTAAAATTAGATTAACAAGAATGGGTGCTAAAAAAGCTCCATTTTACCGTTTAGTGGTTGCAGATTCAAGAAGTCCTAGAGATGGTAAAGTACTAGATAATTTAGGAACATTGAATCCACTTACAGGAGAAACAAAAGTAGATGTAGAAAAATGTTTATCTTGGTTAAATAAGGGAGCTCAACCAACTGATACTGCAAAAAATATTTTAAGTGCCTCAGGAGTTATGGAAAAATACCATAATTCTAAGAGAAGTAAGTAATGAAATTAAAAGAACTTACGGAAGCAATTATCTTAAAATTAGTAAAAAATACTGAAGCAGTATCAGTAGAAGAAAATGAAGAAGATAATCAAATTATTATTAATGCTTATGTTAGTAATGATGATATGGGTAGAGTAATTGGTAAAGATGGTAAAATTATTAATTCCATTAGAACTATTTTACAAGCAAGCTCATATATGCAAAATAATATTAATGTTAAATTGAATGTTTTAGAAAAAAAGGATTAGTTTGGCTAATCCTTTATTCGTTAGAAATGGCTCCGACTGGGCAAGCATTCATGGCATCGGTAGCTGAATCAATGATGCTTTCATCAGTAATGTTATTTGAAATAACTTTAGCAAGTCCGTCATCGTCATAGTCAAATACTTCTTCACAAGTATTTATGCATGCACCACAGCCGATGCAAGTATCTTTATCAACTTTAAAATTCATTTTTACACCTTCCAATACTAATTATATAAATAAAATTATTAAAAATCAACAAAAATATTTTATAATTTATAAAAATATGGTATGATATATGTAAATAAGAGGTGGTTACTATGGCTAGTAGAATGGATAGATATAATGAAAGTAAAAATAATATAACAAGAAGTGCAAAGCATCAAAATATGTATAATAGTATATCTAGTTCTAATTATTTAAATTATGAAAAATTGCCAGTTTCGAGTAATGTTAATGAAATAGATATAAATACTTTGAAAAAAATTGCCACGAATCGTGATGAGTATCGTAAACTTAAAGAATTAGAAGATACGATGGTTATTAAGAGAAATAAAATAATAGAGAGAAAAGAAGAAGTAAAAGAAGAAAAGATTAGGGATATTAATGAGTTAATAGAGAAGGCACGTGGTGAGCGTGAAAAATTAATGGGAGTTCAGGAGAAAATTAGTAACACTCATTATAATTTTTTAAATTCTCTTGAGGCTAATGAAGATTATGAAAAGCTTGAGAAAGAAAAGCAAAAAGAGTTAGATAAATTAGAAATGACTAGACAATATAAGTTTCAAACAAAAAGATTAAATGAGAATCCTACTATTGAACAAATTATGAGTGATACGTCTAAGTTATCTTTGGAGATATTAGAAGATTTAAAACCTAGTGATAATACAGTGGTAACTAAACCGGTAAGTGAAGAAGAAAAGAGAAATTATGAGATAAAGGAAATGGATAAAAAAGAGGAGAAAGATAGTGATTTTTATAGTAATACATATACATTTTCTAAGAAAGATTTCTTTGGTGATGGTGAATTAGATGAACCTAAGAAAAGTAATATAGTATGGAAGGTTATTTTGGTTATATTAACTATAGTAATTATTGTTTTGGCGACAATTTATGCTTTAAATTACTTTAATATTGATGTTATTAAGTTTTTTAAATAGATAAGGTTAAGAAGAAAATCTTATTCTTTTTTTTTGCTATGCTGTTATCACAACAAAAAAATTTTAAAAAAATATTAAAATTGCTAAAATTTAAAAATTACACGGGTGTTTCTTAAAAACTGATATAAAAATATTCTAAAATTCAAAAAACAACTGGGCGTTTTTTAATTTTAGAAGTTTGACTTTTTAATACTTTATGTAGTATAGTGGATTTATCTTAAGTAAAGGAGAGTGATTATGGATAAGGTAATAAATAAAAAATTTAAGTTAGAGTAATATTTTAGTAATGATAAGAAGAAATTAGCACTAAAAAGCAATAGCAAATGATATAAATAAAAAAGGTTTTTGGTTCGTTTTAGTTTATATTATTATAAAGATTTTATATGTATAAAGTTATTGGAAAGTAGTTTACAATAAAGAAAAGTTTTGTTATACTTTATTGTACGTAGAGGTGGTAAAAATATGGATGAAAGAGTATTAAGATTAATTAAGCAAATAAATTTAGAAGATAAGTATTCTAATTATTTTGAAGGTTCTAAATTAGATAGAGTGGTTGTTTATGATAATGATAAGATGTGGGAATTTATAATTATTCTTAATAAGAATATTCCATATGATTTATATGTATCTTTTTTAAATAAGTTAAGGGAGGCTTTTCCTAAACCAGAATTAGTTAATCTAATTTTCAAAGTAGAAAATGGAGATAATTCTTTATTAAAGGAATGTTATAATGAAATCATATTAGAAATTTCTAAGAATAAAAATAGTTTTAGTGTTTTTATAGATAGATTAATTAGTAATCAAGATAATTACTATATTGTAACTTATAATAAAGTAGAATTTATTGATGTAAAGAAAGCTTTAAATGACATTACATGTAAGTTATTAAAGTGTGGTTACAATGTTAATATTGAGGTTACTTTGAAAGAAGAAAATGATATAAGTAAAAGAATAGAACATGATATATATGATAATGCTTTTGATTCTAATACCAATTATAATATAGAAAATAAAAAAGAGGAAATAGTTAAGAATACGCCTAAGTATTATAAGCAAAAAAAGGATGATACTGTTACTAAGATTAGTGATATTTTATATGAAATGGATAATATAAATATTGAAGGTATGGTATTTGGAGTTGATATTTTTGAGGCGAAAAGTGGTTATAAGATAATTACTTTAAAGGTTACTGATGAAGAAGATAGTATGTATGTTAAGGTAATTACTAAGAATGCAGAAGAATTTGATTTAATAAAAAAAGATATTAAAGAGGGTAAGTGGTTTAGATTTTATGGGAAGGTTACTAATGACCAATATGCTCATGAGTTAGTGTTTATGACTAGATATAAAGATATTACTGAGATTGAACGTAGTAAAGAAACCATTATGGATAATGCGAAGGAGAAAAGGGTTGAGTTACATGCTCATACGTTTATGAGTCAAATGGATGGGCTTGTCAGTGCTAAAAGTCTTATTAAGAGAGCAAAAACTTGGGGGCATAAGGCTATTGCTATTACTGATCATAATGGTGCTCAGTCTTTTCCTGATGCTTTTCATGAGGCTCATGGTATAAAGATTTTATATGGTACAGAACTTAGTTTAATCGATGATAGTGTTGATATTTGTTTTCGTGAAAGGGATATGAATTTATTAGATGCGACATATGTTGTGTTCGATTTTGAAACAACTGGTTTTAATGCTGGTGGTGGAGATACTATTATTGAAATAGGAGCAGTTAAGATATGTAATGGGGAAATTATTGATAGGTTTGATCAATTGATTTATCCAGAGAGAAAACTTCCAGCACGTATTATTGAAGTTACTAATATTACTGATAAAATGTTAGAGGGTTGTCCACTTGAAGAAGAGGCAGTTAAGGATTTTATTAAATGGGTTGGAGATTTACCAATGGTTGCCCACAATGCAAAGTTTGATACTTCATTTTTAGCTATGGCTTATGAGAAATATAATTTAGGTAATTATACAAATACGGTTATTGATACATTGGAATTATCACGTGTTATGAATCCATCAATGGGACGTCATAGTTTGTCAGCTTTAGTTAAGAGATATGATGTACCATTTGATGAAGAGGCTCATCATAGAGCTGATTATGATGCTGAGGGGACTGCTTATGTATTTCATAAAATGTTAAAAGAATTATCTAATAGAAATATTGAAAATGCTTTAGATTTAAATAAAATGGTTAGTACTAATGATTTACATAAACAAGGAGAAGCTTTTCATTTTACTGCTTTAGTACAAAATAAAGTTGGTTTAAAGAATTTGTTTAAGATAATATCATATGCTAATACGAAATATTTATATAAAACACCAAGGATACTTAGGAGTGAGATTAATAAATTAAGAGAAGGTCTTTTGATTGGTAGTAGTTGTGTTAATGGGGAAATATTTAATTTGGCTAGAAGTAAGAGTGATGAGGAATTAACTAATTTAATGAGTTTTTATGATTATATTGAGGTGCAACCACCTGAAGTGTATGGTCATTTGCTTGATTTAGGTGATTTTGGTTCTAAACAGGAATTAATTAATCATATTGAAAAGATTATTCGAGTGGCTACTCAAGCAGGAAAATTAGTCGTGGCTACTGGAGATGTGCATCATTTAGATAGAAGTGATAAGATTTATAGAAGTATTATTGTTAATCAAAAGGTGCCTGGTGGAGGAAGACATATTTTAAATAAAAAAGATATTAAGGAAATTCCTTCGATGCATTTTAGAACAACAGATGAGATGTTAGAAGATTTTAGTTTCTTAGGTAAAGAGAAAGCTTATGAAATTGTTGTTACTAATACTAATAAGATTGCTGATATGATTGAGAATGTTGAGGTTATTATTGATACTGGTGGAATACCTTTTTCACCTAAGATGGAAAATTCTAATCAAATAGTAAGAGATATGGTTTATAATAAAGCTCATGAAATGTATGGTGAAATTTTACCTGAATTAATAGAAAAAAGGTTAGAAAGAGAATTAAGTGGTATTATTGGTGGTGGTTTTGATGTTATTTACTTAATTGCTCAAAAACTTGTTAAGAAGAGTAATGATGATGGATATTTCGTAGGTAGTCGTGGTTCGGTTGGTTCTTCTTTGGTTGCAACAATGATGGGAATTACTGAGGTTAATTCACTTCCAGCCCACTACGTATGTGAAAAATGCTTTCATACAATATTTGAAATAGATGGGCGCAAATTATCTTTGGATTATTCTTCTGGTTATGATTTGCCAGATATGAATTGTCCTAAATGTGGACATCCAATGCATAAGGATGGGCAGGATATGCCTTTTGAAACATTTTTGGGATTTAAGGCGGATAAGGTTCCTGATATCGATCTTAATTTTTCATCTGAGTATCAAGCAAATGCTCACGATTATACAAAGGTTTTGTTTGGAGAAGCAAATGTTTATCGAGCAGGGACAGTAGGTACTGTTGCAGATAAAACAGCTTTTGGTTTTGTTCGTGGTTACTTTGAAGATAAAGGGTTGAAGATGCCTAGAGTGGCAGAGATAGAGAGATTAGCTATTGGTTGTACAGGAGTTAAGAGAACGACTGGGCAACACCCTGGTGGTATTGTTGTAGTGCCAGGATATATGGATATATTTGATTTTACACCATATCAGTATCCCGCAGATGACCCAAATAGTAGATGGTATACAACACATTTTGAATATCATGCTATTGACCAGGATTTACTTAAATTGGATATTTTAGCACATGATGATCCTACAATGTTAAAGTATTTAACTGATTTAAGTAAAATGAAAATTGAAGATATACCGATGGATGATAAGGATGTATTTAGTTTATTTTCTTCTCCTAAGGCTTTAGGTGTTACTAAGGAAGAAATAATGTGTGAAACTGGAACACTTGGTTTACCAGAGACTGGAACTAAGTTTGTTATTAATATGTTAGTGGAAACTAGACCTTCAACATTTGGTGAACTTGTTAAAGTATCAGGATTATCACACGGTACTGATGTTTGGGCAAATAATGCACAAGAATTAATTAGAAATAATGTTGTTCCTTTTAAAGAAGTAATAGGTTGTCGTGATGATATTATGGTTTATTTAATTAATCAAGGTATCGAACCTGGTAGTGCTTTTAAAATTATGGAGTTTGTGCGTAAGGGGAAAGCATCTAAAGATCCTGAAGGTTGGAAGAATTGGGAAAAAATATTAAAAGAAGGTAATATTGCAGATTGGTATATTGAGTCTTGTAGAAAGATAAAATATATGTTTCCAAAAGCTCATGCTACAGCGTACTGTATGATGTGTTGTCGTGTTGCTTGGTTTAAAGTTCATATGCCAATTTATTACTATGCTACTTATTTTTCAGTAAGATGTTTTGATTTTGATATTGAGACTATGATAAAGGGATATAATTCGATTAAAGAGAAGATTATTGAATTAAATAATAAGGGATATGATCGAACAAATAAAGAAGATAATATTTTGGATGTTTTAGCATCTTCTTTGGAAATGACGGCTCGTGGTTTTAATTTTGGACACCTAGATTTATATAAGTCTCATGCTAAACGATTTATTATTGATGAGGATGGTAAAACTTTAATACCACCATTTAGAACAATAGATGGTTTGGGTGATGTAGTGGCTAATAATATATATGAGGAAGCTAAGAAAAAGCGATTTATTAGTATTGAAGATTTTACAAATAGATGTAAAGTATCCACAACTTTGGTGGATAAAATGAGAATAATGGGTATTTTAAAAGATATGCCTGAGACAAGTCAATTAACTTTATTTTAGATATTTTTTTACATAATAGATGTGATGTATTGTGACAAAAATGATGTTACTAGCAATAGCAATGATTAGGCTCCACATGCCAATTTTCATGATAGAACAAATGAATAGAAGACTAGTTCTAATGATGGAACCAAATAAGGTGCCATACATTGCACATTTTGCTTTATTCATGGCTTGTAAAGTAGTTGTTAAGGGACTTTGGATATAGTGTAAAATAAAGATGGGAGCAAGAAATTTGATGTAATTTATTCCTAAATCTGTGTGATAAATTAGTTTTAAGGGGATATTGGGAATAAAAATAAAAATTAATGTAACAGGTAATCCAATTAATAAAGATAATATGATTGCCTGTTTTATTTTTGCTTTGGCATAAGTGATATTATTGTTTGCATAACTATTGCTAACAACAGGTAATAAGGCATTTGAAATGGCATAGGAAAAGAATGATGGTAAGAGTATTAAGGGTAAGACATAACCATTGATAATGCCATACTCTAAAGTAATAAATTTAGAACTATATCCTACTAAGGTAAGTGCATAGGTTAGGGTAATTGGTTCTAAGAATGAAGAGATAGTACCGATTAGTCTAGTTCCAGTTGAGGGGATGCCAATTCTTAAAACATCGTGCATGCATTCTTTATTGTATTTAAAATCTTGTTTTTTAATTTTAGCATTTTTTGGAATGAAAAAGAGAAGAGTGATAATAGAAGTAAATTCACTTATAATGTTGATTAAAACCACTCCTGTAATGGCAATTTCTAGGCTTATTTTTAAAAGATTAGGAATAAAGAAAGAGGTTAGAAGGAGTCTTACTAATTGTTCAATAATATTTGATACAACATAAGGAAGCATTTTTTGTTTGCCAAAGAAATATCCACGCATTAAATCAGATAATGTAATGCAAGGTAGAGTTAAACCAATAGCCATGATAGGATAATAAATGCGTTTGTTATGAAGTAAGCAGTTAGAAATAAAAGGGGCTAAAACGAAGAGAATTATCATAAGTAATAAGTTAAATAAAAGGATTGTAGGAATAATTGATAAGACTAATTTTTGGTTATTTTTTTTATGTTCACTTACTAGTTTAGATAAAGAGGTAGTAACACCCATATTGCCTAAGGTGATAAAAAGGACAAAAGTTGGTAATACTAACATATATAAGCCAATTCCTTCAGTACCAATAACTCTTGTTAATATTATTCTAATAATCATAGCCATGATTTTAGAAATAAAACCACCTATAATGAGAATAAGTGTAGATTTTATAAATTTATTTTTTTTCAATGATATCACCTAATTTATTTTATGTTAAATTATTTAAAATAGGAAAAGGATGTGAATAATCACAGTAATATCAATGGATAAAAGGGGACAAAAATAATTTTTACTCTTATTTTTGATATTATTAACTATGATTTTGATTATTTTTCTAAAATTATGATTAAACATTAAAAAGTAAAACAGAACCCTTATAAAATAAGGATTTTGTATAGATATTTCTTTTTAAAAATGTTATAATATAATTGAAGTTTTAGGCGATTTGACACGACTTAAACTATGCCTAGAAAATGTGGATGATGAACTATGTAATATACTTGAAGAAAAACGAAGTAAAGGTCGTGATGAATTTCCTATTAGAGTAATGTTAAACCTTGTATATTCCATGGAAATATTTGAACTTAAACATTAATGATTGATATTTTAAGTTACGATATGAAAGTTATAAAATGGGAAAAAAATAATAAATGTAAGGTGTGTGGTAATAATGGTGGTTAAAAATTTAAAGGTAATAATTCAAAGTAATAATATTATAAATGATATTTCATTTACGTTAAATGATGGTGATAAAATAGGTTTAGTTGGAAATAATGGGAGTGGTAAAACTACATTGCTTAAAGCTTTATCTAATAATTTACCATATATTGGAAGTATTAAATTAAATACTGAACAGGTAGATTATTTAAAACAAGAAATTTCTTATATTTATAATGAATTAACGGTAATTCAATATATAAAGCAAGTAATTGGGATTGATTCTTTGGAAAATAAATTATATGAATTAGAAAATAATTTAACTGAAGATAATATGGATTGTTATAGTGATACATTAAATAAATATTTAGCATTAGATGGATATAATTTTACTGATAATTTAAATATTATTTTAAATGGTTTAAATTTTAAAGAATCAAGTGATATGTTAATTAAATATTTATCTGGGGGAGAAAAAATTAAAATATTATTAGCATGCTTGCTTTTATCTAATAAAGATATTTTACTTTTAGATGAACCTACTAATAATTTAGATTTAGATGCTATTAATTGGTTGGAAAGTTATTTAAGAAAATCAACAAAGAAAATGATTATAGTATCTCATGATGAAATGTTTTTAAATAGTATAGTAAATAAAGTTTTTGAATTAAATAATGGTAAAATTTTAGAATATAATATGAAATATAATGATTATTTAAAAGAAAAAGAAAAAGAATATAATAATCAATTAGAAGAGTATAAAAAGATAATTCAAAAACGTGATAAATTAAAACAACAATTGGAAAAAACTAAAGTGTGGGTAAGTAAGGGAAATAATAAAAAATCTTATAGTGATAATGATAAAATAGCAAATAATTATGCTAAGGAAAGAACTAATAACTCAAATATTTCTAAGATTTCTAAGGCTTTGACTGAATTGGAAATACCATATTTTAAAGAAAAGAAAGAATTAAATTTTTTCTTTAATTTAGATACAGATAAAGGAAATAAGGACATATATTTAAATAATTTAGTATGTGGTTATAATAATTTTAAAACTCCTACTATTAATATAACAATTCCATATGGTAGTAAAATACAAATATGTGGTAGTAATGGAAGTGGAAAAACTACTTTAGTTAGAACTATATTAAATGAAATAGAACCTTTAAGTGGGGAAGTTATCCTTGGTAGTAGTGTAAAAATTGGTTATATTTCTCAAGATACTTTAAACGGTAATACTAATGATACTGTTTTAAAATATTTAACTAATGATATAAAAGATTATGATTTATCTATGATATTTACACTACTGGATAAATTTAATATTAGTTATGATGATAAAGATAAACCATATAGTATATTGTCTCCTGGTCAAAGGACAAGGGTTAATTTAGTTAAAATTGCTTTAAGCAGAATTAATGTTTTGATTCTTGATGAAGTAACTAATCATTTAGATAAAGAGGCAATTGATTTAATATATGAATTAATAAGTACTTATCAAGGTACAATTATTAGTATTTCTCATAATAGAAAATATAATGATATATTAAATGCTTCAATGTTAATTGATATTAGTACAGGAAATATAGAATATAAGAATAGTGATAATATTAAACAATATAAAAAATAATTTGATTAAAGTTACTATTCACAGCTGATTTTATTAATTTTAACGATTTTCTTATTTTATAGGAATTATAGGAAAATATTAGATTTTTGCTAATTTAATTTCTAGTGCTTTTAATATTTGAAAATACAATATTTATTAAGTGCTATTTATTATATTTGTTTCCTAAATGGATATTGTTTTTGCGAAAGATTTATGTGGGTGTGATTTAAATTTTTACAATTATGGCTATGAATAGTAACAAATAAATTTATTTACAGACTCATCAATCAGTTTTTTTGTTTAATATATTAAAAAGAAAAAATGTAATATATAATTTATTAAAGTTGACTATAATTTATTTAAAAACTACCCAATGTGTAGTTAAGTGTGTTGTTTTTAAATAAAAAAGATTATTAACTAAAATATAAGTTA
>HF996793.1 GCA_000432575.1 Clostridium sp. CAG:762 | reverse complement strand
ATAACTTAAAACCATCTAAGTATTTAGAAAAGTTGTTACAAGAAAATGTAACAGGTGAAAAAACAATTTATGAAGTTGAACATGAATTAAAACAATATTATGTAGAAAAAGATAAAAAAGATAAAACAATTCAAGATGAATTTGAATGTGATTTAGTTTCTACTAGGATAGTTCAATTATTAGAAGAAGATAATTTTGAATTATCAGTAGATTATATAAAATATATTCATGAATATTTATTTAAAGATGTTTATGAATTTGCAGGAGAATTTAGAAAAGTAGATTTTTCTAAACATGAAAGAATTTTAAATAATGATTCAGTTGCTTATGGAGATTGTAAATTATTAGAACAGTCATTAGATTATGATATATTATTAGAAAAAAATAAAAAATATGATGAAATGAATATTGTTGATGTAATTAATAATATAACTAACTTTTCTTCAAGCATATGGCAAATACATCCATTTAAAGAAGGAAATACTAGAACTACAGCATTATTTATAGAAAAGTATTTAGTATCACTTGGATATGATGTTGATAACTCAATGTTCAAAGAAAAATCAGTTTATTATAGAAATGCATTAGTAAGAAGTAATTATTTTAATAATTATTTAAATATAAAACAAGATAATAATTTCTTAATTAAATTTTATGAAAACTTATTATTAGGAAAAAATAATAATTTACATTCAAGAGATTTAATTATAGAGAAACTATTTAATAAAGAGAATTAAAATGATGTTTTAGATAACTTAATTTTAAGCATTGATTGAAAATATTGTATTAGAATTTAAGCATAGTGAAATAATTGGTGATAAATAATTA
>HF996792.1 GCA_000432575.1 Clostridium sp. CAG:762 | reverse complement strand
TTTTATCTAAAGAACTACAACAGCGTAGCAAAAGCTAAAAAAAAAGATTAGTTTGCACTAACCATATTACATCTTATCACTACTCTTTTTAAAGCATCCTTAGTACAAGTATAAAGGGTTAAATCAAAATCACTTTCGATCATCTCCTTTATAGAAGTAGGTAATAACTCCTCAACCAATTCAACTTCATATATATATTTATTATTTAAAACATCAGTAAATATTACTAAATCTCCTTTTTTTAACTTATATAAATTACCAAAATGAGCTTTATATGAATGACCACATATAACCAAATTATTATTCTTAATAGAACCATAATAAACAGCGGGAG
This sequence comes from Clostridium sp. CAG:762, assembly GCA_000432575.1. GTDB lineage: Bacteria > Bacillota_I > Bacilli_A > RF39 > UBA660 > CAG-762. Next base: position 12,305 of record HF996792.1, on the reverse strand, counting down.
ATATCTTTAGAGAATTATAAGAATAATATTTTGTAATAGCTAAGTTTAATTCTAAAGTTGGAATATCTAAATAGCCAACATATTCTATATTATTAATAACTATACTATCAATATTATCATTATCTAAATTATTAGTTTTATCTAATAAAACACCCATTGTATTATCATTCATATCTTTAGAATATTCTTCTTCTACTTCAAAACGTAATAATAGTAATAAAGCACTAAAAACAAATGAAATACCAATTATAAATAATATCTTAGATATCTTATTCATTATTAACCTTATTATACACTAAACCAGATATAATAAATAACATTCCTACAAAAGATAATATACTAACCATATAATGATTATTTCCTGTATAAACTAAAGTTTTAGTGTTAGTAACAATGAACAAATTATCTTCTTGTTGATATGATGCTGTATATCCTTTAGGAACTTTAGTTTCTAATACTCTATATTTGTCACTTTTTTCTAAATATTTCCAAGTATAAGTCCAATTATTATCTTCGTTTAAAATAATCTTGTCTATTACTTTATCATCAAGTAATAAAGATATTTCAATATTCTTAATATTATTTATTTCTCCCAATTTATTACTATTACTTAAATTCCATACTTTTTTAACAGTAACATCCATTACTCTAACAATATCTGTTTTAGGCTTTGCTTTAATATCATATACCCATTTATCTTCTATAACTTCAGGTATCATTACTAAAAATGGTTCTATCTTAGAATAATTCTCTACTCTATTAGTTTGTTTAACTAAATATAGACCTAAATCTAAGTTATTAAACTTAACTATTCCATCTTTATTAGTAATTAAAGTAATACCATCATTATTATTATCTAAACATTTATCTATACTATTAGTATCTAGGTTATCTTTAGAAAGATTACACAAACTAAATTCATCAATAAAATCTAATGTTAAATTATGATTTTCTTCATTAGCTAAAGCAACTTTATAAATTGTAATAGATGCTCCTTCTATAGTAGTATTTTCTTCCTTTACTTTAAGTTCTATTTCAATAGAACCCTTATTATTAAAGTCCACAATATTACTAACATCTGCTTTAACATAATTAAAGCTAATTAAGCATAGAATAAGTAAAATATATGCATACTTTTTCATATATAACCTCCATAAGTTATCTTCCATGTGGATAAAGAAATTCTTCATATTTATTAATATTAACCCTTTTAACAGGTTTAATAATTGTAATTATTAATAGTAGTAATATAATAGGCATAGATAATATTGGTACCACTATTAAATTGTTAATTTTAAATCCTTCAGTAGTAATGTAAGATTTCTTTTTTGTATTTTCTATTCTAACTCCTCTTACTAATAACCTATGTGTATTAATACCATATGGTGTACAAGTAAGTAAAGTAATATAATCTTTATTTTCTTCTATTTTTATATTATCTCTATTATTAGGTTTAACTATAACAATTTTATCTACTTGATAAGTTAAAACCTCATCTAATATAGTAATCTTAAATGTATCTCCTATTTCTAACCTATCTAAGTTAGTAAATAATTTAGCAGAAGGTAATCCTCTGTGGGCTGATAGAACACTATGTGTAGTTAAACCTCCAATAGGAAGCGAACTGCCTTCAATATGTCCCACACTAGAATTTAACACTTCGTTGCTAGTACCATGGTATATGGGTAATTCTACTTTGATTTTTTCAATTGTAATATAACCCATCATCCCATCCTTATTAATATTTAATAAATCATAATAATTATTTAATCTATCATAATTCAAAAGAGGTTCTTTAATTTTACTTAAAGCAATATTGTAATTTATAGCACTCTCTTTTTCTTTTTCAAAATCTATAAAATTATTACCATTTATAATATTTTCATAATTGGATATCATTCTAGATTGCTTTTTTTCATTATAATAATTACTTAAACTAGGATAAAATAGTGTCAAAAGTCCTATGAAAAAAAATATTATCATAATAATAGTAGTCTTTCTTTTTCTCATTTGACTTTACCTCACTTTTATCTTTTTTTAAGATACTAGGAAAGGATAAAATCCTTTCCATATATCTATATATTATTATATATTTGCTTTATAAGCTCTTAATTTAGTAACTAGTAATAAACCAAATCCTAAGATTAAAATTAAACCAAAGGTAATAAATAGCATTGTTCCAATACCACCTGTTTCAGGTAATAATGAACCAGTATAGTTAACTACACTAATGTCATTTATATGAAAACTATTATCAGTATTTTTTCCTTTTACTTCTACTTTTTGTTTACTAGTTAATTTATTGTATCCTTCTGGACTAACAACTTCTTCTAAGTAATAAGTTCCAGCATCTAAACCTTTAATTGTAGCATGACCTACTTTAATAGTAACTCCTGTTTCGCCCGCAACTGCAACACGGTATATAGAATCTGCTTCATTTTCTAAAACTACTAAGATTTCTTTATTATCTTTATATAGTTTAAATTCAGCTCCTTTTATTTCGTTTTCGTCTGCATCTGTTTTCTTTAGATTAAATTTATATGTATAAGTTGTTGTTTTTTTTGTTTCTGTAGTATCATTACCATATTTTAAATTAGTTTCATTAGTATTTCCAGTTCCTTCAATAGTAGCATTTTCATTTAATGTAGCAGTATATTTAACCACTATTTTAGTATTTCTAGGTTGTTTTGCAATAAATTCATTATCAAATGTTACAGTAAATGTATACCCTGCTACATTTTCATTTACTGTATAATATTGTTCATCAATTGCAACTTCATCGTTGTTATCAATAACATATGCTTTAATTGAACCAGGATTTAATGTTAAACCTGTACTCATTTTATCATATAAAACATAATCTTTAAAACCAGCACCAGTTGTAATAGTAGATTTAAATTCTACTGTATCACCAATTGTAGCATCATTTTCTTTACCATAAACACCAGTAGAGTTTTCTTTTACTTCCTTATCTACTTCAGGTTTAATTGTATTTTTTTCATTAATTTCTCCATTTGGATTAGTTGTAGTTAAATGTAGTAATGAACCTACACTTGAACTTACTAGGTAATAACCTAAATCTAATTCTGTAAACTGAACAGTAGTAGATGTAGCTTTCTTGGATGCTTCTGTCTCAATAGGTTTAGCTTTTGCATAAGCGATTGCTTCTTCAGTAAATTTTACTTGATCAGCATTTTCTTTCCATACATAGTATGTATTTCCATTTTCATTTTTTGCTTCTAAGTATTTACCACCTTTACTTGCATCATTGATAAATGCTTCCCATTTAGTGTTAGCCCTGTAAATATAATGATTATTTTGTGCATCATATGTTTCTAGGTCTAAAATTCTATAAATAGAATAAGTTTCATTTACTATAGCATTTTTTATAGTAATTGTACCTTTTGTACCATCTGCTTTTACATTACCTACTTGTGCTAGACTAAGTACTAGTAATAGTAATAAGCTTAGTGTTTTTTTGATTTTTTTCATTTTCTTTTTTCCTTTCTTTTTTTACTTAATGTTTAATTATCAGCCTTTTTGTTAAAACATTAAGTGTTATATAAACAATAGGTATTCCTAATAAGAAAACTCCTATTATTCCCAAAATTAACATTGAAGAACTACCTGTAGCTGGTAATAAATATCCTGAAATATTAGTAACCACTACTGTGTTGTCTTCTTTCAAAACAAGTAAATTATTATTATCAAATTGAGTTCCATTAACTTGATATTTAACAATAAACCCATCTGTATCTATTTCATTAATCTTATAATTAATCTTATATGGTAAATCTATTATTTTAATTTCTTCATTATGTTTTAATTTAAATGTTGCTTTACCATCTATAAATTCTATATTTTCTGTATTTATATTTATATTTGTTCCTAATTTTCTTTGAATAGTATACGTTCCTACTAAAGGAGCATTTTGATAGGTAGCTTCTATTTCAAAATTAAATTCTTGGTTTGATATAGTACCATCAATAACTTTCTTAATAATTAAATTCTTGGTTTTATAGTTATTAACTATTTGCTTATTTAGTATATTAGTACTGGTATTACCATATGAAACTGTAACTTGATATTCTGTGGTATCTATGTTATGGTATTCGTCAGTTTCTACTTCTTTTAGTTTGTATTTGTGACCAGAAGGAATATTTGTAAATATTACTTTTCCTTCTTCGTTAGATGTGCTTGTTAGTTGATAATTTTTATCCATGTATTTGCGTTCTTTTTGACAAGGACAATTGTCATGGTCATGGACTAGGATAAACTTAGCTCCACTTAATGGTTTGTTACCATAATTGGATACCTTATAATTGGATACCTTATTGAATTCTAATTTGCCTAAATATCCTTCTACTTGAGGTATTTTGAAATCAATAGTTTCTATTCGTGGATTTTTGCCACTTTCTCTAACGACATAAGATAAGGTTGTTTTTCCATTGGTATCGAATATTTGATTTGCTTTAAATCCGCTGGCTTCATTTTTTAATCTTATACGATATTTGATTTCATAATTGTAATAAGTTACATTGTTAATAGTTTCTTTTTGATATTTGGATTTTTTTAAGTCCCAATTGATTTTATCATCGGTATTGTTATAATTTGCTGTATTGTTAGAAGTGTTTTCAATGTCAGTTAGGCTCGAATCATAGGTAATCGAATCTTTTAATTTATTCTTATCATCGCTTTTGTCATATAGACCTACGAATTTAATAACATCTTTTACGGTGCTTTGATTAGAATTCATTGGGTCTTCCGCTACCCATGAAGCCTCAGACAAGTATTTAATATCTTCAAATATATCTGTAAAAGCTTTTTGCATTTCTTGAATATCTTTTGCTACATCAAAATAATGTCCACTACCATAACCAGAGCCTATGCCATCGCCAATTTTGGTTGTAGTAGTACTATCTTTTCCGCCTAACCACTGTCTAAAACTTTGTAAGTCTTCTTGTTTCCTTTTTTCTGGTGTAGATGCGGTAGATGGTTTTCCAACCTTATAATTATATTTATTATAATAATTATAGTCATATCTATCTATTGTTGAAAAACTTGAAGTCATTGCCGCTTCATATTCGGGAATAGTTTGAAAATTATTATCTATTCCTGTTCCAATAGAATAAATGGTAACACCTTTATTCCTTAAAGTTTTGGCAATTTTTTCTGCTTTGCTAGCACTTCTATCACTATAATTGGTCCCATATATTAATGGTCTATTTGTAATATCATCATGCAAATATCTACTATCTGGATTTATAGTGTTATGACCAATATAGGTACCTTCAATACTATACGTTGTAGGATAACCATCAGATAAGAAAATTATATATTTGTTTTGAATATTTTTAATTTCACTATTATTATAAAGTAAATCATTGGCCAATTGAAGTCCTGCTTGAATATTTGTAAAACGGGTTGGATCTTTTCCATATCCTTCTGGATCTGGTTTTTCTATCTCTTTAGTGATTTGTTTTGTTTTTTTTAAAACTCTTTCAGCTATACTCATTCCTGTAGCTTCTGTTTTGCAATCTGTCATAGACTGAAGAATATGTCCATTACTATTAAATGCGACAAAACCTATTTTTCTTTTAGCATTTATTCCATCTGAGTTTTTGCCAAAACTCTTTAAAAATTCTGTACTAGCATCTAAAGCTGCTTTTAATCTTGTTTTTGGTTCATTACCAGTTTTTGGTTCATTACCAGCTGAAAGATAATTTTGAATCATTGTATTAGATACATCCATGACAAGTACTACCGCTATATCTTGGCTTTTAGCTTCTTCTTGGGTCTGTACTTTTAAGGTAATGTCAAAATAATTTTCTAATTCTGTTGGATAGATATTCTTGCTTACTTTAATACCATCAGCTTTATTTTCGGCACTACCACCATGATTTTTTATTTGATTCTCATTATTACTCGATTGTGCCACTAATGTTATCGGGTCTAAACACATTATAAATGCCACAAATAGATACAATATTTTTTTAATTTTTTTCATAATATCCCCCTGAAAAATAATTATTAAATTTTTCCAATTTTTTTAAATGGCCAGATACGAAAAATTACTTTACCAATAACATTTTCGTTTTTTATTAGACCGATATCTTCACTACGTGAATCAGTTATAACATCTCTTTCGTCACTTAAAACGAAATAATTATTATCACTTACCTGTAGTGGATATTTAATATCACTTTCCCCTTTTCTAAATTCTTTTATATACTTTTCTTCTATTTTATTTCCATTAACATAAACAAAACCGTTTTCATCTATATTAACAAAATCTCCCTGTATAGCAATTACTCTTTTAACTAGAATTTTATTGCCATGATAGAATGTTATTATGTCTCCTCTTTTAATTTTTCCAATTTTAGAAGTTAAAACAATTTCATTATCATTTAAAAGAGGTTTCATACTAGTATCTGTAATCTCAATAACAGGCATAAATAGTGTTGCTGAAATACATGATAATGCTAGAATAATAATTAATATATATATTGTACTTCTAAGTAAATTAGAAAAACTATGTTTATAATTTTCTCTATGAATTTCATTTTCTAAAGAACTAATAGATATATCTTTATAACTTATTTTCTTTTTTTCTTGATTTATAAACTTATTCTTTAAGGAATTGATATAACTAGCAAGCTTATTAATTATTTTCATGAACGTTTACCTTTAACTTTAGTAGTTTTAGCTTTATCTTTATTTACTTTCTTAACATTATTATTTTTAGTAGTTTTATCTTTATTTACTTTCTTAACACTAGCTTTAAGTTTGTTATCTTTATTTAATTCTTCTTTTTTCTTATATTTTTCTTCTAATAAAGTTTCTTTCTTCTTATATTTTTCTTGTAATTCATTAAGTAATTTATTTTTTTCTTCTAAGGCTTCTTTCTTTATAGAAGATTCTAACTTCTTACAATTATCTTTAACATTGTCTATATATTGATTAACTGCTTCCGTTGCACTTTCAAATACTAAATTTAATTTTAAAGATGCTTCTGCAATAGAACCAGATTCTTTAATTTTTATTTTCTTAGAATTTAGTTCATTTGTAACTTTAGTTAAATTATTTTCTAATTCTTCTATTCTTTTTGCTTGAGCAAGCATAAGTTCTAAAAGTTCTTTCCTTTTTATTTTTCTTAAATCTTTTGCTTCCATATAATCAACCTCTTAACCCCCCTATTAAAATCAAGTATTTATCCATATCTTCTCTTGTTGGCTATATATATTAGCAGTTTTTTTTATTTTGTCAACATTTTTTTTATTTTTTATGGTTTTTTTGGTAATTTATAACTATTTTCATAATATTTTATGCTTTTTACAGAAAAAAAAGAAAGTATTTCTACTTTTATTTGTATTTATTTGTAAAGATGGGGTGATTATTGCATTAAAACGCGAGAGCAAAGGCAAAAATGAAATAATTATTATTTTAGAATAATTTTAATTGTTAGTTCTACTAATATTTAAAAGTATACCCATACTAATCATGCTGATGAGTAAGCTGGATCCACCGTAGGATAAAAATGGTAAGGTAACACCAGTAACGGGGATCAGACCAATGACTACCATTAGGTTTAGGACGGATTGGAATGCAAGCTGAAAGGTGATGCCAAAGGCTATGTATTTGGCGAATAAGTCAGTTGTTTTTAATGATATTTTTATTCCTCTATAGATAATTGTTAGAAATAAGGATGTAACTATGACTACTCCTAGGAAGCCAAACTCTTCACTGATGATAGAAAAGATAAAATCTGTTTGAGGTTCGGGGAGATAGAAATGTTTTTGTATTGAATTGCCGAATCCTAGGCCTAATATGCCTCCTGGTCCTATGGCGTATAGGCTTTGAATGATTTGGAAACCACTGCCAAGAGGATCACTCCATGGATTCATAAACGATATGATTCTTTGCATTCTGTATGGAGCGACGACTATCAGTACCACGACTCCAAGCAAACCTAGGATTGCTATTTTGACAAAAAAGCTGAAGTCTACTCCACTTACGAATAATATGGCCACAATAGATATGACAATGACTGTGCCTGTACCAAAATCTGGTTGAAGCATGATTAGTCCAAATATTGTGAGTAATAGTCCTAAAATTGGTAATACTCCTTTTTTGATGTTTTTAAGTAGTTTGTCGTTGTTACTTAGGTATTTGGAGGTGAATATTATTAATGATAGTTTGGTAAATTCACTAGGTTGGATACCAAAACTACCAATTCCAAACCAACTACGGCTACCATTTCTAATAGTGCCTATGCCAGGAATTAATACTAAAATTAAAAGTAAAACGCAAATAACTAATATTTTATTTGCGTTCTTGTAATATTTCATATAATCTATTTTTGATACTATAAGCATTAATACGATTCCTAAAATTAAAAATAATGATTCGGCTTTGACAAACTTTAGAGCATCTCCATATTTGTATTCGGCCCATATATACGATGAGGAGTATATCATTAAAAGTCCAAATAGTGATAGTATAATCACTGAAATTAATAATATTAAATCATATTTCTTAATAGTATCTCCCTCTTTCTTTTTTTGTTGTTATGTTATTTTTTATATCCATACACCATATATTAGAGCAATTAAACTAAGCATAAAGCCTACTATCCAGAATAGTTTGACTATGTCTGTCTCTTGCCAACCTAATTTTTCAAAATGGTGGTGCAATGGAGCCATTAGAAATACTCTTTTACCATTGAATAAATGGAATGATATGATTTGAATGATTGAGGATAAAGTTTCTATGACAAATACTCCACCGATAACTACTAAGCTTAGTTCGTGGGAGGTTAATATAGCTACGGTTGCTAGGGTGGCTCCAAGGGCTAGGCTACCTGTATCGCCCATGAATACTTTGGCGGGATGTGTGTTGTAGACTAAGAAGCCCATGAGAGAACCCACTAGAATGAAGCAGAATATGGCAATGTCTTGGTTTCCTTGGATACCATAACTGCCCCATGCAAGGAGGCCATATGATAGGAAAGCCATTGCTGATAATCCGCCCGCTAAGCCATCTAAGCCATCGGTTAGGTTTACTGCGTTTGAGGTTGCTACTAGCATGAATAGTATAAATATGCCGTAGAACCAACCCATATTCCATTTGAAATTAAATAATGTTATTTCTAATGTTGAATCGCCTCTGCCATATCTGCAATAAACGTAATAGAATGCCAGAGCAACAATGAATTGTAAAAATAGTTTTTGTAATATGCTTAAACCTTTATTCCTTTTCTTTTTAATGCTTATGAAATCATCAAGAAAGCCAATTAGAGTGTAACCTACCATGACAAATAAGATGATTAATAAATTGGTTGAATAATTGATTTTGCCCATGAATAATAGAATCAAAGTTGATATTAGGGTTGGTATTATGAAGATTAGACCCCCCATGGTTGGTGTTCCAGCTTTCTTTTGGTGTGTTTCTCCTACGTAGATGCTTATTCTTTGTCCTACTTTAATTCTTTTTAGTATTGGAATCATGATGAGTCCAAATACTGTTGTTAACATAAATCCTATCATTAGTGCAAATAAAGATTTTGTTAAAGTTAACATTATTCCACTTCCATTTCTAAATTGTATTATCTTAATTATACTACATATATCATGCTTTGTGGTAAAAAAGTTATGTTTTTTCTAATAAATTATATTCGTTGTTGTGAGTTTTATTAAAAAAAATAGGTAGATTTTGGGTTGCTTTCTAACGATCTACTACTTTTTTGCATATTTCGTTATACATGATTCGTAGTTTTGTTTTTTCTTTTGCGGTTAATCCTACGAATTTTAAGGTAAGAGGATAACCACTGTCAACATAAACCAAGATGCGTGCTGTTGGTCCTTTAAAGAGAATGGCTATTGTTGATATGGAATTATATGGGATTGTATGGATTTGTTTAGTGCGAGAAAATGGTGTAACATCGAAAAGTAGCATTTTTCTATCGGTGAATATGCCTTTGTCCCTGCTGGTGCGATATGCTCCAATGATTTTTTCGTGGGGAAATATGTAGTCGGTTACATATTCTGGTAGTTTATCCATATCTAGTTCTTCAAAGAAATTAAAGTATTTTGTTAGTTCTTTATATTTTAAATAAGCCATCCTTTTTACACCTCTAGTATAATTGTAACACATAGTTTAATTTTTGTCATCAAAAATAGATGGAAAAAAAGACACAATCTTTGACCTTGTGGGTTTGTTAGTGTGTCTTATATTTTTTTACTTATTTTCTTTTTTGTTTAAGTCTGATAGGAACCATAGTTTTAAACTTACTTTGGTGCCTTTACTATCATCTACTCTTACGATTTTGTAAACGTAATAGTCATATACTACTACTTTTTGGTCATCTTCAGTATAATTTTTCTTAGTATGATAATAACTTGGCTCTTTGTTGTCTTCTACTTTGGTAAAGTTAACATAACTTGTTACTGCACATACTAGAAAAACTACGAAAATTAACCAAAATACTATATTGCCAATTATTCTTAAGATTTTTTTGTTGTTCGGTTTGTTTAAATCACTTTTCTTAACTTCAAAATTATCTTTTTCTTTGTTTTCCATTTTATTTTTCCCTCCTATATATGTTAATTATAACATAATTTTAGGAAAAAGAAATAAATATTTGATAATTTATTCCTTTTTTTCCTTTCATTATTTTTTTAACTAATTGAAGCATAATAACTAACTTCTATTTTGTCGCCAGCTTGGAACTTTGTAGCATTTACTTTGTATCCTGTGGTGTTGCTTGTGATGACTCCTGATGCAAGTGCTTCTTCTAATGAATTAAATTTGTATGTTTCTGTGCCATTTACTTTGACAATGATTTGGTGTGTTGCATCTGCCACGACTGTTTGTCCTATTTCTGCTACACCTTTTGTTGTTTGTTTTGATTTGTTTTTGTCGGCGATCTTAGAAGAAATAGCACTAAATACATTAACCAGGTCATTTGTTCCATCATCTTTTGCAAGATATGTGTTGTCAGCATTGCCGTATGCAACAGTTTTCAATACGTTATGTGCGTCTGAATCTTTTTTTACGCCAAAACCAATTGTATACATAATTGTGTTTTTATCTTTTAAGTTATTAATGATGTTTTTTCTTGATGTTTCATTGTCAGTATCGTCTGGTGCTCCATCACTTAGGAATATTACAGCATTTTGGTTGTCGTTTGTCGATAAGCCAGTTGTCTCATCGTATAAAATGCCATAAGCTTTTTCTAAGCCTTTGTAGTATGGTGTACCACTGTTACCTACATAATCTGGTAGTTCATTAACAGCTTTTTTTAAGTTTTGTGCTGTATTGTAATCTGTTGCGGTAGTTCCAATTTGGTTAGCATATGGGGTGTGTTCATATCCACCAAATAGCAAACCACCAACCCATTTAGCGTTTGTTCCAAATGTTACTACAGTAACTGTAGAACCATGTGTATTACTATTTTTAGTAAATACTTTATCTATAAAACTATTTGTAGCTTCTTTGGCTTTTTCGATTCTGTTGCCATCCATACTTGCTGAACGGTCAATTACGATTACGATATTGGTTCCATTTACTGTCTCAGTTTTTTCAATGATAGTAATTGTTTTTTCGGTATTATATTCTGTACCTTCAATTGTATTTGTTCCATTTCCATCTACACTGTATGTAAGATCAACTCTTACTGTTTCATTAACATTAGCTTTTACTGTTAAACTGAATTCGATAGTTACAGTGTTGTTAGCGGTTACATTTACTGTGTAGCCTTCATTGGTTAATAAGGCTTTATATTCTTCTGGTAAGTCAGTTGTGTCTAAATTACCATTAATGATATTTTTTAGGTTAACTGAACCATCTACTGTATCGTTGTTTTTGATAGTTATTGTATAATTGATTTTATCACCATATTCTACAATACTACCTGCTACGGCAGTGCCATTACGAGTGATGTTTGATGTAACATTTACTGCGATATCGGCAGTTGTTTTTGTGTATGTTGCTGTGTAAGTAATATCACTATTTACGGTAATAGCAATTTGTCCTAGTGGTAATGTAGGAGTCCATCCGGTATGCTCATATTTATTGTTGGCAATAACTTCTGGAGCTTCTGGATAATTATCATATCCTGGTAATAATACATAAGATGTTTGAGAGTTTTCTGCAAAATTACCATGTTCGCCTGGTTCAAATGTAATTGTTACTTTTTCTGATTCATCATCAATACCATTATTATTAAAATCAGCGAAGTATTGTGCTGTGTATGTTGCATTTTCAATTACTGTTGTGTTGATTTCTTTGTCCCAACCGTTTGCTTT
>HF996791.1 GCA_000432575.1 Clostridium sp. CAG:762 | reverse complement strand
TTAAATTGTAAGTAAAAATAACTTACAAAATATATTACACGAGGAGAAAATATATGAAAAATGTACTAGATAAGATAGAAATGATTTTTAAAAAGAAGAAAGAAGTTAGACAACCATGGTATGATTTCTATGGAAAACAAACACCTCATTTGGATTATCCTGATTATTCTATGTATGAATTAATTCACCAAACAGCCCTAAAATATCCTAATTATATAGCTATAGAATACTATAAAAACAAAGCCACTTATAAAGAATTTATGAGATTAATTGATAAATATGCTAAATCCTTAAAAGCATTAGGAGTACAAACTGGGGATGTTATTACCATCTGTATGCCTAACACACCATCTTCTATTTATATGTTTTATGCTATTAATAAAATTGGAGCCATAGCTAATATGGTTCATCCCATGTCTAGTGAAAAAGAAATTGAATTATATTTAAATATGACAAAAAGTAAATATATATTAATAATAGATGCAGTCTATAAAAAAATAGACAATGTCGTAAAAAACACTAATGTAGAAAAAATAATTATTAGTTTCCCAAATGATGACATGAAAGTTGTAATGTCTAGTTTATATTGGTTTATGAAGGGAAGAAAGAACAAAGTTAAAACTAATGATAATACTATTACTTTAAAACAATTTCTTGATTTAGGAATTAATTATAAAGAAGAAACTTATGTTGAAAGAAAGGGAAGCGATGTTGCCGTTATCCTTTACAGTGGAGGCACCACCGGTGAACCAAAAGGTATCATGTTATCCAATTTGAACTTTAATGCCGTAGCATATCAGGCTGAATTTATGTGTGATCCTGCTAGTGCTGGAGATTCTATTCTATCAATAATGCCTATTTTTCATGCCTTTGGACTTGGCGTATGTGTACATACCATTCTATATATTGGTATGAAATGTATTTTAATACCAAGTTTCAGTCCCAAAAAGTTTGGAAGCATGATTAAATATTATCGCCCTAATTTTCTCGTAGGAGTTCCAACCCTATTCGAAGCTCTTTTAAAAACTAAAAGAATGGGCAAAAAAGACTTGTCATCCTTAACTTGTATCATATCAGGTGGAGATAGTTTAAGTCCATCCCTAAAGAAAAAAGTAGATGAATATTTAAATGAACACGGCTGTAAAACAAAAGTAAGAGAAGGTTATGGTCTAACCGAAAGTACTGGACCAAGTTGCCTTTGTCCATCACTATTTTATAAAGAAGGTACTATTGGTATTCCATTTCCAGATACCATTTATAAAATCATTAGAGTAGGAACTCATGACGAAGCGGACATCCTAGAAGATGGCGAAATATGCATAAGTGGACCAACAATTATGCTTGGTTACCTAAATGACGAAAAAGAAACAATGAATGCTATTAGAATGCATGAAGATGGCAAATATTATCTTCACACAGGAGATATTGGTTGCATGGATAAAGATGGCTTTATTTTCTTTAAATATAGACTCAAAAGAATGATAGTATCATCTGGTTACAACATATACCCATCTTACATCGAAAATGTCATTGATGCTCATCCTGCTGTTTTAACATCCACCGTAATTGGAATAGACCATCCATACAAAGTACAAGTTGCCAAAGCCTACATTGTCTTAAAAGAAGGATATAAACCAACTCATGAAATAAAGAAAAGCATCAAAGAACATTGCATAAAAAATCTAGCCAAATATTCAATACCATACGAATTTGAATATCGTGATAACTTACCAAGAACAAAAGTAGGAAAAGTTGATTATAATAATTTATTAGAAGAAGAAAAAAATAAGAACAGGAGGTAGTTTTATTGAAATTCAAAGACATATTCAAAATAAGAAAAAAAGAAAAAGAAATGTCATGGTATAAAACCTATGATAAAGAAAATATCAACAGACATATAGACATACCTGACATATCTATGTTTGGATTATTAAACAAAACAGCAATTAAGTACCCAACTTACATTGCTTATAATTATTATGGTAAAGAAAAAACATACCATGAATTTGTATTTAGCATTAGAAAATGTGCTAGAGCGTTCAAAACTCTAGGCATAAATAAAGGAGACATCGTTACCATCTGTATGCCCAATACTCCAGAAGCATTAATTAGTTTTTATGCTGTTAACTTAATCGGGGCTATTGCCAATATGGTTCATCCCTTATCTAGTGAAGGAGAAATTAAAACATATTTACAAATGACAAAAAGCAAGACCATTGTTGCAGTGGACTTCACATGGGATAAAATTAATAAAATCATAAACGAAACTGATCTTAAAACCATTATTCTAGCATCCGTCGATATCTCCATGAACAAAATTACCCAAATTGGTTACTTTCTAACCAAAGGAATGAAAATTAAAAAAGTCAAAGACAATGACAAAGTCATGTACTGGTCAAAATTCTATGAACTAAGCAATAACTACCATGAAAAACTATGTGATAACAACAAAGGTAACACTCCTGCTGTTATCCTTTACAGTGGGGGTACTACAGGAACTCCAAAAGGAATAATCTTATCTAACATGAACCTAAATGCCTTAGTATTAGAAGACCTAGAAGTTTGCAAGAAATTAGGACCTCAAGTCTCTATTCTATCAATAATGCCAATTTTCCATGGTTTTGGACTTGGATGCTGTGTCCATGCTTGCTTTGTCGCAGGTGGTAAAAGCATATTATTGCCAACATTTTCTCCAAAAACATTTGACAACTTAGTAATAAAATATAAACCGAACATTATCGCGGGCGTTCCAACTCTTTTTGAAACATTGATAAACAGTAAAAAACTAAGCAACAAAGACTTATCATATTTAACTTGCCTAATTTCTGGAGGAGATAGCCTCAGCTCTTCTCTAAAACATAAAATAGATGATTTCTTAAAAAGCCATGGTTCCAATACCATAATTAGACCAGCCTATGGCCTAACTGAAGCAACCGCTGGAGTTTGCATGACACCCGTTAATGAAAGCAGAGATAATTCCATCGGTGTACCAGTACCAGATACTTATATCAAAATCGTGGTTCCAAACACTCACACTGAAGTTGCAACAGGTGAAGAAGGAGAAATATGTATAAATGGACCAACTGTTATGATGGGATATTTAAATAATCCTAAAGAAACTGCTCAAGCCTTACAATACCACGAAGAAGATAAAAAAGTTTGGCTTCATACAGGAGATTTAGGATATGTAGATAAAGATGGCTTCGTTTACTTCAAACAAAGATTAAAAAGAATGATAGTATCATCAGGATATAACATATATCCATCATACATTGAAGAAGTAATAGAAAAGCATCCTAATGTCCTAACATCCACCGTAATTGGAATAGACCATCCACACAAAGTGCAAGTAGCCAAAGCATATATTGTCTTAAAAGATGGAATTAAACCCACAAGCGAAATAAAGAAAAGCATCAAAGAACACTGTGAAAAAAACATTGCCAAGTATGCCATGCCATATGTCTTTGAATATAGAAGTGATTTACCTAGAACAAAATTAGGAAAAGTCAATTATCAAGCCTTAGAAAGCGAGAATAATATAAAGAAGTAGGTGTATTATGAAGGAATTACTTAACAAACTAAACAAAGAAATAAAAAATAATTTAAATGATTTAAAACATAAAGAAACAATAATCAAACAAATTCCCAATTTACTAACTTTTTCTAGACTTATAGCCCCTTTAATCATAATACCATTAATTATATTAAATCATTATTATACAGCAATGGTTGTTACCATATGCTTTGCCTTAACCGATTTAATAGATGGAAGAATTGCTAGAAAATATAATGTAGTAAGTGAGTTTGGTAGACAATTAGATCCAGTATGTGATAAAGTATTTGTCGGGGGAATTATTATTCCATTAGTATTTAAAAACAAATTGTTAATAATATCTTTAATACTTGAACTATTAGTATCTATCTTAACCATATATAGCAAAAGTAAAAATGGAAATCCCAAAACTAATTTCCTAGGTAAAATTAAAACCACCTTATTATATATATTAATTGCATGTACTTATTTAACCTTATTTAAAAACATAAACAACACAGTATATTTTATCATCTATATAATTACACTAATCATTCAAATAATATCCTTAATAGTATATACAAATAATTTTCTAAAAGAGGTGAAACATGGATAACATTGAATATCAAAAAAAGACACGTGGCTATAAAAGACTAAAACCAGTTATGAAATTTCTATTTAATAGTTATTTTAAACCAAAAGTAATAGGCATAGAAAACATTCCCAAACAAGGTTCTTTTATCCTATGTGGTAATCATACCAACGTCCATGACCAATTTCCTATCATGATAAATACCGATAGAGTAATACATTACATGGCCAAAAAAGAATATTTTGATTCCAAAATGGGATGGTTCTTTAGATATGTTTCCCAAATACCAGTTGATAGGGGATCAGATACCAGTACTGCCAAAAGTGAAGCCATAGAATTACTAAATGATGGTCATGCTATAGGAATATTTCCTGAAGGAACTAGAAATAGAATTTGTTATAAAAAAGATAAAATAAAAGAAATAGCTAATATTTTAAATATTGATAGTAAAGCATATAAAAAAATAGCATATGATAAACAAATAAAATTATCTCAAATAGAAATAATAAAAAAATTAAAAGAACAAGAAATAATAAATAAAAATAAATACCTAGAATTATTAATGAATCCCAGTAAATTAAAAGACATACTTAGCAAAGAAAAATATAATGATAGCTTATTACTTCCCTTTAAATTTGGAGCAGTCTCTTTAGCAAGTAAGACCAATTCCTACATAGTACCTTTTGCGGTTTTAGGTCATTATAAAAGAAAATATAAAGATTTAGTCATAAAAATAGGAAAACCATTCAAAGTTAGTGATGATTTAGAAAAAGAAAACAAAGTATTAAGAAATAAAATATTAAATCTATTACTAGAAGAAAAATAATAGAAAACACTAGAAAAAAAAGTATTTATTTGATATAATGGTTGTAGTTGGAGGAATTATTATGAAAAAGATATATAATGTAATTATAATATGTATGTGTTTATTCTTTATAACAGGATGTGGTAAAGAAAAAGAACCTGAAAAGACAGAATTTACTATGGGAGATACAATAAGTATTAAGAATTTTGATATTACTTTTGTTAATTATTCTTTAAGAGCCCCAGTAAGTGAAAGAGAAGAATATAATACTTTAGTATTTTTAGAAGTCAATGTTAAAAACACCTCAAAAAGTGGTGCTAAGTTTAAATCAGGTGCCTATAACGTATATGGTCCAAATAACTTAAGATTAGATAAAATTACTAGTTCAAAATATGAATCAGTAGTATCTAATTTAGGTAACATTAGAGCAGATGGTACAACCACAGGACATTTTGTTTTTCCTTACATTGGCACTGGTGAATATTACTTAGAATTTATTAATAAGAATAAAAAAAGAATTACAGTAGAATTTACTATATATGAAGAAGAGTAATCTTCTTTTTTTAGTTTTATAATTAACTAATAATTTACTTGCATTATATAGATAATATTAATTATAATATTTGACATTTACCAATGTAAATAAAAAAAAGTATAAGAATGTATTGCTTTATATAAATAAATATGATAATATTTAAATGTAGAGAGTAATCTACATAGTCATAATAAACAAAAAAGAAAGGAGAAAAAATTATTATGAAAAGAAAAATGCTTGTTATTGTTGCAATGATAGCTATGATATTTTCATTGTCTGTGGTAAGTGCAAAAGAGGTAGAAGTTAATGATGCAGCAACATTATTAGCGGCATTTAAAACTGCTGAATCAGGTGATGTTGTAAAATTAATAGATAATATCACATATGCTGGCT
>HF996790.1 GCA_000432575.1 Clostridium sp. CAG:762 | reverse complement strand
ATAATATCACCACATTAATTATATCATAACTATTATATAATAAATAATTCGACTTACTTTTTGACAATCACCACATGGAGACTATGACCATATGGGAGAATCAATTAATTTAATAGAAAACTTCAAAGTAGAAAAAGTGATATTTAATTGTAGTGAATTTAATGATTTAGAAAAAGAACTAATTAAAGTGTTAGAAAAAAAGAAGATTAAATATTATTCATGCATTAAAGAATTAAATATAGATAATAGCAAATTATACTTTCTTCAAACAAAAGAATATGATAATGAAAATGATAATAGTAATGTTATTTATATAGAGTTAGATGGTTACAAATTTATGTTTATGGGAGATTCTAGAATAGAGAAAGAAAAAGATATTTTAGATAAATATAATATAAGTGATATAGATGTACTTAAAGTAGGACATCATGGATCTAAGACAAGTAGTGATAAAAAATTTATTTATGAGATAAAACCAAAGTATTCCATAATTAGTGTTAGAAAGAATAATAGATATGGTCA
>HF996789.1 GCA_000432575.1 Clostridium sp. CAG:762 | reverse complement strand
TTATATTTTAGTGTCAATACTTTTTTAATATTTTCATCTAAAGAACTACAACAGCGTAGCAAAAGAAAAAAACTATTGCTAGTTCTTTTATTTTAATTCATCAATATACTTTTTTAATTGTTTAGCATTGCTGCCTAGAATTATTTTTAATTGATTATCTATTTCTACTACACCTTTGGCACCAAGTTTAATAATTGCATCTTTGTTGACTTTGCTAATATCTTTTAAGGTTACTTTAAATCTTGACATATTAACTTCTGTATCAATGATATTATCTTTTCCACCAAGGTAATCAACTAACTTATTTAATTCTATTTTAAAATCTTTTTTATTCCCTTTTACTATGGCTAAGGCCACGATTAGTAAAAAGACAATAATAATTATATATTGGTATAATTCCATTTTCTCAGCTCCTAATTTATTCTAACATTTTTTTACTTTTTTGTCTATACTCTTTTTTCTAACTAGGTTTTTAAGTAAGTAATAAATAACTCCACTGCTGAAATAAAATATTATTAAAAATAATGATTGTAATTGATTATTTAGTCTACTAGGTATTATTAATTGTAATAATATTAAGATAATTGATAAGAGGATGTTTTTATAGAATATTACTAGAATTTTTTCTATGTCATTTATAACTATGATGTTATGTTTTTTTAGGTAGAAGTCTCCTAGGACAATTACTAATAAATGGCTCAGTATTAAGGCGATAATACTTCCTATTATAAGAGGATAACCCATTCTATAGGATGTATCTATGATAGGTACTAAGGATATTATAAAGAATATAAAACCTATTATTATTAGCCTAAATAATTGTTTGTTTTTGTTTAGATAATGGATAATTGTGATGGTAATATCATATATTATATAAAATACTAGAAAGACATTCATTATTCCTAGGGCATAACTATATTTATAGTTATTGAATAGTAAAGTATATATTGGTTTGGATAGTAATAAGGTAATTAAACTGACTGGTATGTAGATGGATATTTTTTCTATGTAATAACTACTTATTATGTTATATTTATCGGTATCTTTACTTTCAATAATTTTTTTGATGTTATTTAAGGCAATGGTGTTTTTATATTTATATATTAAGTATATGAGTAATACTAATAATAAAGAATAAAAATAGGTATGGGTAAGTATTTCTGTTGTGTCAGTAGTACTATAATTATATCTTAAGGTAAGTACTCTATGACTAACTATTATTGATATGTAAATATAAGCATATTTTATTACGTTAATTATTGAAATATAGGTATTTGTTTTAAATATTTTTTTAATATCTAAATAGTAATTTACTTTTAATTCATCTCTAGTGATTCTTGTTTTGTTTTTCAATTTATTTTTATAGCAAATTAATATGATGGATAGTAAGATGAGTCCACTTGCTATGAAACTTAAGGATATAATGATTAATTTGGTGTTTTTATCCATTTTAATGAAATTTAATATTAATGATGAGGTTAAGAGATAGATTGTGTTAAATATTAGGTATATGTTTAATAGGTTGTTACCTAGTTTTTTATGATTGTGGATAATTAGGTATTCGCTTATTATTTTGAAGATGAGGGTAAATAAAATGACACTTGATACTGTTATTGATAGAATTTTTAGGTTGGTGAGATTGAGGACTTTTTCTAAGTAGTATGATGTGATGTAGGTTAAGAACATGTAGATAAGGCTTAATATGCTTACTATGGATAGAACTATTTTAAATGTTTTATCTTTTATGCATATATAGTTTTTCTTTATATATCTATTTAGTAAAGGATATATTGAGACATGGCTAAGGGTGTTTATGAAGATTAAGGATAGATATAATATTAAGATTATGTTAAATATGTTAATATCTTTGGTTAGATAATAGAATGGTATGATACATAAAATTAATATAAAATAAAGGTAAAAATTACTTCTTTTCATACTGGACTCCTTACTCAAATAATAAACTGATAATTAAGATAATAATTCCTAAGGTGATGCCTATGATGCTGTTTTTTTTATTTTTGCTTTTGATTATGTGAGGTAATAATTCAAATATGGTTATATAGATTAGCATTCCTAGGGTAATGGCTAGGATTATTCCTTCTATTAGTTCACTAGTTGTGCCAATTACTAAAGATAGGATGCCTCCGAGAAAAGTGGATAGGCTGACTAATAGCATGATTAGTAGTGTTTTTTGTTTGTTATTGTTGAATTTATAAAAGAATGATGTGATGACCATGCCTAATACTATGTTGTGTACGCCGACGCCAAGGCAGACGAACATACCCATTTTGATGGAATTGACTAGGGTACTATATACTGCCATGCCTTCTAAAATGTTATGGATAATTAAGGATATAGATGTTATTAGTGCAATGTGATATAGTTTATTCGATGTGCTTTTATTGTCGTGGTCAGGGATGAAAAGGTCTAATATTTTTAGAATTAATATGCCTATGGCTACGAAAATAATGGTTAAAGCAATGGTGTGAACGATGTTTTGATTAGCACTAAAAATTTCTATTACTTCGGGGATTAATTCAAATAGTATTAGGGATATCATGACCCCAAATCCTAATGAAGTTGAAAAATCTATGAACTTTTTATCATTTTTGAAAATAAAGGCAAAACCAGTACCTAAGAGAATAAATAGTCCTACTACTAATGTTAAAAATAATTCCATTTTATCACGTCCTATACATAGTTTATCACATTATCTAATTTTAGACAAGTAGGACAAAAGGTACTAGTGCCTTACATCACTTCACAGTGATGTGATTTCTGTTTCATAGTTGCTGTTACCAGACTACTTTGCAGACTTAAAATCCGATGGTTGCCACCGTACTAATTTTTTAATTATTAAGAAATCTTGTCCTTTCTTTATATACATTTAGTAGCAGGAATGTAGCTCTTGCTATTATTAAAGAAAAAGGGCATGATTTTGTTATATAATTGTATGTCTTATTTCTAGGGCTTTTTCAGTTATCCAGAAGTTATACGTTCCAGATAATATCTTAAAACAATATACATATAGTTTTTAGTGTTTCTTTAGAGCCAAGTGCAATTGCTTTGAGCATTCTTTGGTAATCTAATTCATAGAAACTTGTATCGATGCTATATTTTAAAAATTTACTTTTTCTAATATCTGAGGCTATTATTGTATAAAGATATGTCGTATCATTATCGTTCTTACTAATATAAAGATTATTCGTAATATATTTGTTTTCTATTTCATAGTTTTTTATATTCTCCTTTCTAGGTCCTATAAATATTATAGCAGAAAAGAAAATAATTATCTTAAGAAAATATATAATATGTAAATACAATGTAAAATATTAACTACATAAATTCTTATCTAATTCTTATATTATATGGGATTAATTTTTTTATTTTTTTTCGTGGTCTACTTTATATATTATATTTTATTATTATAATCAATTCATCTACTAATGAACTGTTTTGAGTTTGTTTTATTAATTTTATCTTTAGAACTATAACAGCGTAGCAAAAGGATAAAAATATAGTTAAATATTATATAAACAATTATCTTTAATACATAAAATAAAGTAGCGAGGTGAAATATGAATAATAATATAGTAGATAGAGCAATTGAGAATAGTAAGATTAGAGAAAAGTTACATGGAGCGGGTATATTCCCTACTCTGATTGTTGGTCCGACTGGGCCAATGGGTCCTCAGGGAAATGGGCTTGTTATTGAAGGCTCTTTTGATACTGAGGGGGATTTGAAGAAGGCTCATCCTGTTGGTAAGGTTGGCGAATGTTTTTTAGTTGGTGGTCTTTTATATGTTTGGGATGTTGATGATAATAAATGGAAAAATGTTGGCAATGTTAAGGGACCACAGGGAGAGCGCGGTCCTAAGGGTGATAAAGGCGATGCTGGTTTAATAGGACCTCAAGGGATACAAGGTATTCAAGGAGAACGTGGTTTAAAGGGTGATACTGGTCCTGCTGGTCCAAAAGGAGAAAAAGGTGAAGTTGGTCCTACAGGTCCAAAAGGTGATACTGGCGAGAAAGGAGATACTGGTCCTATTGGTCCAACGGGTACGATGGGACCTACTTCATATGATGGTGTTGCTTTTGTTAGCTTTATGGATACTCAAAATGCAGGAACCGTTTCTTTAGGTAGAAGTCGTATTATTCCTGGTAATAGTGATATATTTGCTCTTGAAAACGGGACAGATATTAAGATTAAAAGAACTAGTATTCTTGAAATAACTTTATGCGGTAGAATTTCTGGGGTAACAAATGATAATGGGGCTTCTTTCTTTTTACAAAATATAACGGCAAATGAAAAAGTAAATGATTTAGTGTTTGATTTAGAAAAAGGGGCTACACCTGATATGGATTTTTCAGAGACAAATATGGTTGATATAGTTGGTCCGGCGACTTTGCAATTACAAACAAGTATTGAAAATCCTGGTTCTTCTAATATTAAATTTACTTATATGAATATTATTCTTAAGAGTTATAAGGCTTAAAAAAAAATCAAGGATATCCTTGTTTTTTAGTATATGCTATTTTAATATATCATTGATTTTATTTATTACTTCTTCTTTATTTTTCATGAGCTTACATTTTAAGATATTATCTTTGTTTTCAAGTATTTTTGAAGCCATGTTGGCACAGTTGAGGAAACCACATGCACCACAGTTGTAATGAGGAAGTAAATTGAGTATTTCTTCTTTTTTATCAATGTTTTTATCTACTTTATTTGATACGTTTACTAATATAATGCTTATTATAAAGGCTATAATAGTAAATATAATAATGCCTATCATTTTTTAAAACACCTACAATTCTTACAATTTAAATCACATTTATTATTTTTATTGTTTATTTTATATAAATGCATTGTTAATATAATTAATAAAATAAGTAATATTAAAGCAATCATTCTATGGTAAATCTTGCAAATAACATGGCCATGATGGCAATTGTTATGAGGGCAAGTGGTACTCCTTTGTAATTGTTATTTATTTCTTTTTTATCTAGTTCTTCTCTTATGGTAGAAAATAAATATAAGATAAAGGTAAATCCTAAACTACTGCCTAAGCTATAAATAATTGCTTCTATTAAGTTGTAATTGTTGCTGATGTTTAATAGGTTTATTCCTAGTACTGCACAGTTAGTGGTGATAAGGGGTAAGTATATGCCAAGGTTTTCGTATAGTTTTTTGTTTTTTTTCTTGATTATTGTTTCTAATATTTGAACGTTCGAGGCGATTACAAAGATGAACATGGTATTGGTTAGGTATGTAGAGTTTGTCGGTTCTAAGATTAAGTAATAGATTAGATATGTAATAATGCTAGATAGTACTGTTACTGTTGTTACGGATAAGCCCATGGAAATAGCATTTTTTTTGGTGTTGGATGTTCCTAGGAAGGGGCATAGTCCTAGGAATTTGGTTAAGACTACATTTTCTACTAGGAATGCACTTAAGAATATGCTAATTAATTTCATTGTTACCACCTCTGTTTAGAAATGCCATGAGTAGGCCTAATGTTAGGAATGCCCCTGCAGAAGATACAAATATTGGGTTGTTAAGTAAGACGATATTAGGTAATTTGATTATTAGTTTGAAGCCTAATATACTGCTTAGTTTATCTATTATGGTAATCGTACCTGTTCCTAATACTTCTCTTATGAAACTGATTAGCATTAAGGATAATGTGTATGATAAACCCATTTGGAAGCCATCTTTTATGCTTGGTAATACTTTGTTTTTTGAAGCATAGTTGATAGCTCTTCCTAGGACGATACAGTTTACAATTATAAGGGGGATATATATTCCAAAACTAGAAGAAATGCTTGGTAAGTTATTTTTTAGAGTTATGTCTAATGTTGTTACTAGGGTAGAAATAATTAATATATAAGCTGGAATCATGATAGTTTTAGGAATTATGCTTCTAAGAAGGGATATTATCATATTAGATAAGGCTAAGATTAGGGTAACACTTAAACCCATGATTATTGCATTTTCTAAGGTTGTAGTTATGGCTAGGGAGGAACATAGTCCTAGCATTAAGCCAAATATAGGTCCTTCTTTTAATATTCTTTTCATTTGTTTTACTCCTATTCTTTTTGTTTTTTATGATACTATGTATAGTATTAATGAGCAGATGAAAGCTAGTATTGTTAATACTAAAATTGATTTTATATTTTCTTTTTTCATGTTATCTTATCCTTTGTGATACTTTAATGTATCTTTTACCATTTCTTTTAGATATTTAGAAGTATAGGTTGCTCCACTGATGGCATCGATGGTATCTAGGTTGTTTTGATTAGTAATTAGTTTGTCTAAATAATTGGTATTTTTAATCATGCTATCATAATAATGGTCTAGTGTGTCTAATATTTCAATGTTTGTTACTTTGTTGTTTTTGATGGTTATTTTAGCATGGATGGAATCTGGGCTCATAAACCCTTTATGTTTTACTTCATAGATGGTACTATCTTGGTTTACTTCTTTATTTATTACTTGTAAATTAGTTTTCTCTTCTACTACGTTGTTTATTTTTTTGACATTAACAGAAATTATCATGGTCATTACAAAGATTATGGTTAATATAAAGATTGTATATGAGGTTTTAAGTATTTTGGAAAATCTTACGTTTATAGATATTTTGTTGATAATTGGTACGAATAGGTTCATTACTAGAATTGAGGTTAATACTCCTTCAGGATATGGTGTTAGGTATCTTAGTGTTACTGTTAGGAGTCCTAGTAATAGTCCATATATTTTTTGGCCATAGTCAGTGATTGGGCTGGTAACGGGATCGGTTGCCATGAAAATGGCCCCGAAGAATAAGCCTCCACTTAATATTTGAAACATTGGATACCATAGTCCCACTCCATTAAGTAAGCCAATAATGGTGGTCATAGTAAAGACAGTTAGGATATAATATATTGGGATTCTCCATTTCACTGATTTTTTTACTATTAGATAAATAAAACCAATAATGCATAATAAGGCACTTGTTTCGCCTATTGTTCCGGGGATGTTTCCAATAAAGAAGTTTAGTAATCCTCCGTAAGGTTTAACTACGGTATCATAGGTTCCTAAGTATTTTAAGTTGTCAAAATTGGTTAATGGAGTGGCTCCACTGATGGCATCTATTGTTTTTTCATAGTCATTTAAGTAGCCACCGGCATTCATGATTAAGGATGAATATGCAGTGATAATGAATAGTCTTCCTATTAAGGCAGGATTAAAGATGTTTTTGCCTATGCCTCCATAGATTAGTTTGCCAATAAATGAGGCAAAGATACTACCTAATATAAGTACTGTGATTGGGGTGTTTATTGGTAATATTAGGGTGAGCATTATAGCTGGGATAATACCATGGCTATTTTTTATTAGATATTTGGTATTTTTATTTTTTTCTTTTATTCTAAACCAAATATATTCTGTTAGATAAGAAGTGATAATCGATACGATTAACATTATAAGTGGTTTAAATAAGGTGTAGATATTGAAATTATTTTTGCATGCCATGATACCATTTTTATAAAAGCTATATATTATGATAGGTATTAGAGCAATGATAAAGTTATTCATTATCTTATTAGTGGTGTTATTACTTTTTAAATAGTTACCTGTTCTTTCTTGAAATTTCATTATTTTGCCTCCGTTCTAAGTTTGTTTTTGGCTTCTTTGACATATTCTCTTAGTTCTATTTTAGCTGGGCAAATATAAGAACATAGGCCACATTCGATGCATTCAGTGCATTTTAATTTTTTTAGGGTGCTTATATCATTTATATTTTGTTTGATTAAGATTGGTATTAAGTTTGCTGGACAGACACTGGCACATTTACCACATGAGATACATTCGGTTGGTTTAGCAAAGTTGTCTTCCATGACAATGACACAGTTTAAATCTTTGGTAACAATTAATTCGTCAGTGGGAATGCTCGTGCCCATCATTGGTCCTCCGGCAATTAGTAATGGTTTATTTAATTTTTTATATCCTCCAATATTGTCTATCATTTCATTTATTGATGCTCCAATTTTTACTTTAACATTGGATGGTGTTTTAATGGATGGTCCTGTTATGGTGATTACTCTTTCGGTTAGTGGTCTATTATATTTTAGCATTTCATAAATAGCATAAATGGTAGATACGTTGCTTACTAGAATGCCAATTTCGGTAGGATATTTTTTATATTTAAGTCCAAATACTTCATCTATTGTGTTTCTTTCCCATCCATTAGGATAACCATTTCTAACTAAGGATAATTTGATATTGGGATATGTTCCTAAATGTTTATTAAAAATATTAATTACATCAGTATACTCTTCATTAATGGCTATATAGGCTTCTTTAATGTTCATTATTTCTAAGATGGCATCGATGCTTTCTAATATTTCATCGGTTTTTTCTTTCATTAAAGCATAATCTGCGGTTACAAATGGTTCGCATTCAACTCCATTTACTAGTAGGCATTTATAGTTATCACATATTTTATATTTAATGAATGTTGGAAAATCACTGCCTCCTAGTCCTGTGATACCATGAGTTCTTAGCATTTCTAAAAATTCTTCTTTAGAATAATTACTAATATCTTTTTTGTAGCCTCTTCTATCTTCGTATTTTTCTTTGAAGTCGTTTTCGATAACAATGCATTTGATTTTGTTTCCATTGTTAATTATTCTTTTGTTTCCTGAAACAACATAACCTGATACTGAGGAATGTATTGGAAAGTTAATGCTTTTGTTAATGGCAATGACACTGCCTTTGTAAACATAATCTCCTTCTTTAACTAAATGTGTATATTTGACACCATTTTTGCTTTCAAGTGGTATGTATATTACTTGTGGTTTGGTGTGTTCTACTATTTTTTTATTGCTTGTGCTTTTTTTTATATTTGGTATTTTTACTATTTTGCTCAAAATATCACTCCTAATTCTTTCCTTAATTATACATTTTTTTTAACAAAAAGAAAAGATAAAAACGTATATATTTTTAAAAATTGGTCATAATTATAAATGGTGATAGAATGAAAAAGAAAAAAAATGATTCTAAATGTAAATGCCATGAAATAGATGTAAATGATGTTACTAAAGAGGAAAGTGCTTTAGAGGATGCTGATTATGACATGGATGAAGATTTAGAAGAAGAAGAAGAAGAAAACGAATAAGTTCTCTTCTTCTTTTTTTTAAAACATACTAATTACTAGTATTTTCTTGTGTACACCATTCAAATTCTTGATTGTTAGGTCCACATCCTAAATTATAATATGTTGAGTTAGATTTAAAATTGTTTCCAATAGATATACTGCTACTTGTACCATCTTTTAAGAAATTAGAACTTCCATCATTATTTATTTGAGTCCATGAGGTGTATTCATTTCCTGATTTGTTATTATAGCCTCTTATTTTTGAAATTAGGTCATTTGTTAAATCTATACTATATTCTAACTTATTATAACTATCTTTTAGTTTTGCTTTATTAGTAATACTTTCATACCATTCTTTCCAGTTATTACCAGCATTTCTACTTGGGAATGGGTCTCCTAAGGTTATTTGTCTATAGACATAAAAGTCTTTCATCCCACAGTTTTTATAATATTCAGGATGTTTTTTTAGGTATGCAGAATTTCTACAACATTTATATTCGTCAGTTTTTGGATTACATGTTCCTCCAGATGGTCCACAGTCATGTTTAGGGCAACCTGGTATTGTAACACCAAATCCACAAGATTCATCTCCAAAATTAGATGTTAATATTGAAGATATTTTTTTAGGACTTTTATTTATTGGAAATACTTCACCATATATATATGGCGAATCAACTTTAACTTTAATCGTATATCCCATTGTATTATTAGTGCCAGTTCCTGCTTCAAATACTACTTTTGCATTACTTTCTGGTATTGCATTTACTGGTATATAATATCCATCTCTAATATTTTGCCATAGTTTATTGTTATATTCACTAAATTGTTTTTGATTAAACTTACCTGTTAATGAATAATTTTTATAATTACTATTCCATACATATTTAATTTCAGTGTTTTTAATATTAATATAGGCCTTTGGAACTGTAAATGTATAAAAGTTTCTAATATTACCACTTAAGGCTTTAACTGTTTTTGGATTATTATTTTCAT
The DNA here is from genome assembly GCA_000432575.1 of Clostridium sp. CAG:762. Taxonomy (GTDB): domain Bacteria; phylum Bacillota_I; class Bacilli_A; order RF39; family UBA660; genus CAG-762. The sequence goes on along the minus strand of HF996789.1, from coordinate 16,964 downwards.
CTGGTACCATAGGTCCTAATGTTTGTATATCATCGCCTGTGGTAGTTTTAGTAGTAACTGTAGTTTCTGATTTGATTGTTGCGGGTGTTACAGAAGTTTCTACCTTATCACATGCCGAATGTCTTTTACCCTCGTGTTGAACGCAATCATAACTTGTAACAGTATATGTATCACAATAAAGTCTTTCACAAGGATATTCACATCCACAATACTCCTCACCAGCTATGAACCCGCCTTTTCCATCTGGTATTTTTACTGGTTTATATTGTGGCACGCATTCACATGGATAATCACCCCTATAAGAACCAGTATAGGTCCACGTTTCTTCAAGATATGATGCAGAGGCATAATGTGGATGCCATACTTTATTATATATCTCAACTAGTTTATCTGTTTCTTCCTTGGATTGACAAGGTCCTAGATCACCACAATGTTTTTCTTTTTTCTTAGCACGTGATTTACTCTTTTTCGGTTCTTGATGATCAAGGTATGCTTGACTAGGTGATTTGCTACAAGTTGTCTCTGTCCAAGAGCCAACAGCCTCCCAATTGTAATAATATTGTTTAGGACAGTCCACTAATGTTTCCCAGTCAATGGATCCATCATATTTTACTTCAAAATAAACTCCTGTTCCTGGAGAAAACATAGAACCTACTTTATCACTAACTAATGATTTTGCTTGACTAAGATTTAACTTATGTGATTCATTTGCTTTTACTTTAACAATTAAAGGTCCATCAACATATGAATAATACCCATATGCCATACACTCTAAAGAACTTTCAACATCTGCTAATAATATTTGGTCATATCTATTTGCATAAGAGGCATTATTAACTGTACTACATTCCCCGTTGGTCTCATATGAGGCTTGTTCGACTTCTTCATTACTACAATCACCCTTTACACATAAACTACCGCTTGATGTCTCTTTGATTGTCCACCCATCGCCAGTACATGTTTCTTTTAATACAACAGTATTATAAATACCATCTCCTCCTTGATTACCAGGGAGCATAAAGGGTGTACAATTTGTTTTATTTTTATCACAATATTTCATCATTGTCGTAACTGGTTTAAATCTACACATCTCTGCATTAACGTTTTTTAAAGGTAATAAGCAAATAATTAATATTAATATATTTAAATATAATTTATTTTTTTTCATTACTTTGCACCTCTATTTTGAAATTATTTTTCTTTATTAGTTTCTTTTTACCATTAGTTTTCTTTTTAAGTAATACTATGATTCCAATAATCAATATAATTATTCCTGATATTAAGAATATATAGTATTCTTTAAAGAAATTAATTAGTTTATCTAACCAAGTCTTTTTAATATCTATTGTATCTTTCTTGTTGTCATCTTTAGAGACTTTTATATTTTTTTGCTTTATTATCTTTTTATATTGAGTTAATCTTTTATTAAAAGTATCTTCTTCTATTTCAAATTGATAGTTTTCATTACATAATACAAATTTATTCTTGTCGACGTCTTTGCATTCTTCTCTATCAGCATAAACATTATATTTAGGAATATTAATAGTTATAGTTCTAAATATTTCATTCTTACAATAAGCACTGAAAGCTTTTACATAAAATGTGTATGTTCCATTTTTAATACCATACGTTGTATAATTACCATCATCAGCATTTAATCCACTTATTCCTAAAGGTATTTCATAATTAAATAAAGCAAGTCTTTCGTGTAAGCCATTTACTTCTATCATGTAATAATCTTTATTAACAGAACCATCCTCATTGTAATAGTTATCCATTCTTTTGAAACTGACTTTTATTTGGTCTGCTAACTTTTTATATATTGCATATTCTTCCTTATCACAAGTATATTCTTCGGCTTTTATAATACTGCTGTTTGATAACAAGCAAAATAACATAAATAAAACTACATACAACTTATTTCTTTTTAATTTCATAATCATTCACTCCTATTTTCTATAATTAACTACAAAAAAACTAAATAATGGCCTAGCATAAAAATACTAATCCTTTATTTAGTTTTAATTTGATATAATTATTTTTTATGTTTAAAATAATATAATGTTTAAGCCCTTCCCATACATATGTACGTGTATTGTGTTTTATTGAATTCATTTTAAACACCTCACATATCTTTTACTTTCATATTAATTTTACTATTTTTATTTATAACTGTCAATAACATTTTAGAAAAATGTCGAAAAATGCTATAAATTAATAATATACTAGAAATTGTTTGTATACTATGATAGAATTTAATTGGTGGTTATATGTGTTTTAAAAGAAAATATTATTTATATATAATTGTTATAATTATTATAGTTGGTATATTTGGAATATTATTTATTAAAAATGAACAAAAAAAGAAAGAGGAAATTAATTTTATTAATTCTATTATTATGAAAGATAATGATTATAAATACGATAAGTTATCAACTAAGATATTTAAAAGAATAATTCCTGATTTAAGGAATTATTTAACGGATAAGGAAATAATTAATTTATTTAATAATATTAATAGTATTAAGTATGTACCATATGATAGTAATAATCCAAACAAAAATCTTTATAATAGAGCATTTAATAGTAGTGGAAATATTACTATTAATTTAAAGGAAAGTGAGAATGAGAATAATTATAATGAATTAGTTCCTCTTTTGACACATGAGATATTACATTCTCTTGGAGATTTTAAGAATGAAAAATTAGGTTTAAATGATTATGATTATTATTATAATAGAAATTATTTATTAGAAGAAGGAATGAGTTATATAGTATCACAAGAAATTACTAATTATATTGAGTTTACTTCATTAGTTTTATATGAAAAAGAGCCTTTTATGATGTTTGTGTTAGATAATGATTTAAATATAAATAAAAGAACTAATCGTGCATATTCTATTGGTTATAATGTTGCTTATAAGATAAAGGCATTAGGATGTTTTGATGCTTTGATAAATTCTAATATTAATGGTAATTTTAAGAGTTTAAAGAGTTGTTTTAATAAGTTATATGATATAAGTGATGTAAATAATTTCTTTGATTTAGTGGATAAGATATTTTTATATATTATTTATCCTAATAAGATATTAACTAATGAGGAAGTGGAAATTATATATGATATGAAAATAGATAATATATATGATTTACTTTTTGATTTAGAAAATACTACGATTAATATGTTATCTAATTATTATAAAAATAATAGAATTATTAATATTAAGAAGGAATTAAATAATTATGAAAAGAATGGTTTAATATATTATAAAAAAGATAATATATTTATAAATGAATCCTATGATAAATTAAAAGGAAATTATTAATATATTATCTATGTAATTATTTAATATTATTTATGATTACATTGTTATCATATAATCGAACTATTTTACTGTATTTTTCATATAGTCTAATATAGTCTTTGTTATAATTTGTGTTCATTTCACTGAATGGTATGATTTCATTGTTTTTATAGTTTTCATCATAATAGTTATAGATTAGTTCGTTGTTGGTGTTTTCTATTTTGATTTTATTGTTTTTTTTAGTAATAGTTAGTTCACTTAGGAGTCCTATTACGTATAAATAGTCTCCATATTCATATGTTTTGGAAGAAATAATTCTACCAAGTGAATAGAATACTAAAGTATTATTTATTTTTTCTATTGGTTGTATTCCATAAGGGTGATGGCCTATTATTATATCAACGCCTAGGGAAGCTAAGTATTTAGCTTGTCTTTTTTGTTCTTCGTTGGGGGTAATACCTAACTCATTACCTTCACCCCAGTGCATTGATACAAAGATTACATCAACTTTATTTCTTACTTTTTCTATATCTTTTTTTGCTTGTTCATCACTGTAGATATTGACTAAATAAGGTGATTCTTCGTAACCTTCAGGTATATTTAATCCGTAGGTGTAACTTAAAAGTGTATAGGTAATACCATTTTTCTTTTTTATAACAATATTATCTCTATCTTTTTGGTTAAGGTAACTTCCTGATGTATAGACATCTTTTTGTTTATTCCAAAATTTTACTGAATTGGAGGCGCCAAGTTCACTTTTATAGCAATATCTATGACCATTTACTACGCCTAGTTCTCCATCAAAGGTATGGTTATTGGCAAGGCTTATCATGTTGAAACCGGTGTCTATCATATCTAGTCCAAATTCACTTGGGGTGTTGTAGCAATCATAACCTAAATAAGCAAATTGACTGCCACTTATGGAAGTTTCTTGGTTATAATATTTTATATCATAATTTTTTATATAGTTTTTTATTCTTTTAAACATTGGTTTGAAATTATATGTATTTGTTTTTTCGTTGTACGCATCATCTAAGGTATTTTGAGTAACAAGTGTATCACCTGCCATGATGACTGTGAGTTTATGGGTTTTATTTTTTATTAAGATTAAACTTGTTAGTAAAATAATAATAAATACTATATAATAATATTTTTTCATAAAATCAACTACCTTTAGATAATTATAACACATTTTATTATTTTTTTGACAAATATAAAAAATTATGCTATTATTAGTATGTAAGCAAATTGTTTTGCATAAAATAAAAAAAGAGGAGCATTTAATTGTGCAAGTGAATGTCGCCTCTAAAAGTTTTAGAAAAGACACTCTATAAATACTTGAGAGTGTCTATTTTTTTATTGCTAGTACCAATAAGGTAGAAAGTAATAAAATGATAATAATGAGCTTTAGAACTTTTATTATAAAATTCTTAGTTTTCATCTTTATCTACCTCCTTTCTTTTTCAAGATTGGAGGACGACACTCACATTAAATGTTCCTAAATAAATTATACTATTTAATCAAAAAAATAACAAGATATTTTACACTAACCAGATAAATAATATTTTTGACAAATATAAAAAATTATGCTATTATTAGTATGTAAGCAAATTGTTTTGCATAAAATAAAAAAAGAGGAGCATTTAATTCTGCAAGTGAATGTCGCCTCTAAATAAATAGTGATGACACTCTATAAATACTTGAGAGTGTCTATTTTTTATTGCTATAATAGTATAAAGTTATAATAAACTATCAAAAGAAAATAATACTAACAATTATTTGTTAGTATTATGATAATAATTAAATTCAGCTAAATTCTCACTTACCCACTCTAAGTCATCTAGATTATTATTACTATATAAATATTGCTCAATATCAAAAATTAATTCACTTAATTGATTATATTTTTTATAATTAATTTGATATTTATTTAAAATATCTATCTGTTTTTCATTTAAATATATGTCGTTAAAATGATATTTTATTAGGGCTGTTTCATTTAAGTGAATTAGATTATCTATACTAACTTCACAGTTATTTATTTTCATATAGTACCTCAAGAGCTTTGATTAGGCCTAGTTTTCCGTATGTATATGTTAGGGAGCCTTGTTGATAAGCAATGTAAGGACTTTTCATTGGACCATCACATGATAGTTCAATGGATGAACCTTGGGTGAATGATCCTGAGGCCATGATTATTTGGTGGTTATACCCTGGCATATCAGTTGGAATCGGTAAGACGTGAGCATCGATGGCAGATGCACTTTGAATACCTTGAATATATTTGGTGAGTTTATCAGCACTGGCAAAGGTTATTGCTTCGACAATGTCGGCTCTTTCTTCATCATATCTTGGTGATACTTGAAAGCCTAATTTTTCTAATACTAGGCTAGTTAAAATAGCTACTTTGACACTTGAGGATACAACACTTGGGGCAAAGAATAAGCCTTGTAATAATGTTTTGTTGGCTCCTAGGGATGGTCCTACTTCTTTGCCTTGTCCTGGTACTGTTAGACGATCTGCGACTAAAGAGATTAATTGTTTGCTTCCCGCTACGTAAGCACCATTTGAGGCAATCCCACCTCCTAGGTTTTTGATTAGAGAACCAACGATTATTGAGGCTCCTACTTCGATAGGGCTTTTATCTTCGACAAATTCGCAATAACAGTTGTCAACCATGATGATAACGTTTTTATCTATTTTTCTAATGAAACTAATTACTTTTTCTAACTTATCTATAGTTAGGCTTTTTCTTTTTGAGTATCCCCTGCTTCTTTGTATTTCGATTAGTTTGATATGTTTTTCTTTTAATTTTTTTTCTATTTGGTCATAATTGAAATCATCATTTATTAAGTCTATTCCTTCATAGTTTATGCCATATGATTTTAGGGAACTTTGGTTATCAATGATACCAATTACTTCATCTAGGGTGTCATATGGTTTTCCTGTTATCGATAGCATGGTGTCGTTTGGTCTTAGTAAGCCAAATAGTGTTACGGTTAGAGCGTGAGTTCCTGATATGAATTGGTTTCTAACTAGGGCATCTTCGCTTCCTAAGATGTGGGCAAATATTTTTTCTATTTTGTCTCTTCCTACATCGTCGTAACCATATCCGGTTGAACTTACAAAATCGGTATCTTGTAAGTGGTATTCGTGGAATGCATCAAGTACTTTTTGGCTGTTATTGTATTCTATTTTGTTAATGTTTTCAAAGATATGGGTGCATTCTTTTTCACAACTGTTAACTAATTCAATTATTTTATTTTTATCCATTGGTACCTCCATCTATTTTTATAATAGTATTGTTGATATAACTTGCTTTATCACTGGCTAAGAAGGCTACGACGTTAGCGATTTCTTCGGTTTTGGCAAATCTATGCAGATATATTTTATTTTCTTCTTCTTTTTTGAATGTTGTATCTAGATTTTTGTTTATATCTGTATCCATCCAGCCAGGGCATATGCAGTTGACATTAATATATGGTTTATAGTATAGGGCCATATTTTTGGTCATGGATATGATACCTGCTTTAGATGCATCATAGTCAATGCTTTCAGGGTAATAGCAATTGATAGCATTGTTGGAAGAGATGTTAATTATTTTTCCTTGCTTGTTTTTGAGCATTGTTCTTCCTACGTATTTGGTTACTAAGAATGTGCCAATTATATTGACATCTAGTATTTTTTTGAATGATGTACTTGTTTTTTCTTCATAAGGGGTGTCTTTGGTATAGGCAGAGTTGTTGACTAGAATGTCTATTTTTTGACATTTTTTTAGTATTTTATCGACCATGTTTTCTACTTCGTTTTCGTTAGTTATATCACACTTAATTACGTATGTATCTATGTTATATTTATTTTTGATTTCTTGTTCTAAGGCATAGGCTTCTTCTTTTTTATTGTGGTAATGAATTACTACGTTAGCACCCTCTTTGGCTAGAACGCGTATTATTTCACTGCCTAAAGAGGAAGTAGAGCCTGTTACTAAAGCAACTTTTCCCTCTAAATTCATTTTAACACTTCCTTATTTTTTATATCTATTTATAAATTCGTTTTTATATTCTAAGAATCTATCTTCTTTGATGCTGGTTCTAATGTTTTCACATATTTTAATCAGGAATCTTAAATTGTGTATTGATAATAATCTTTGGCCAAATGTTTCGTTTGCTATGATTAAATGTCTAATATAGGCTTTGGTGTAGTGTTTGCAGGCATAACAATCGCATTCATTATCTATTTTTGTAAAATCATCTTTATATTTAGCATTTTTTAGGTTAATTTTGCCATCTAAAGTGAAGGCATGGGCATGTCTTGCTAGTCTTGTTGGTAAGACACAGTCAAACATGTCAATACCACGAAGGACTCCTTCAAAGATGTCTATTGGTTCCCCTACTCCCATTAAGTATCTTGGTTTATCGGTAGGTAAATATCTAATGCCATCATCGATCATTTTATACATGGTTTTTTTGTCTTCACCGACACTGGTGCCCCCGATGGAATAACCGTCAAAGTTTAATTTTGCTGTTTCTTTGGCACTGTACTCTCTTAAATCTTGATATTCGCTACCTTGGACAATACCAAATAGGCTTTGTCTTTCGTTTTTGTGGTTGTCTTGGCATCTTTTAGCCCATCTTAGGGTTCGTTCGGTACTTTGTTTAGCATATTCATAAGTGGCAGGATATGGAATACATTCGTCAAAACACATGGCTATATCACTGTCTAGTTTGTTTTGAATTTCTATTGATTTTTCTGGGGTTAGAAACAATTCGTGGCCATCAATGTGGCTTTTGAATTTAACACCATTTTCGCAGATATCTTTTGGTTTTGCTAAGGAAAATACTTGGAAACCACCTGAATCTGTTAAAATGGGACCATCATAATTCATGAATTTATGTAATCCCCCGGCTTTATCGACAATGTCTTCACCTGGTCTTAACCAAAGGTGATAGGTATTAGATAGGATTACGGCTGAATGAATTTCTTTTAATTCTTCAGGAGATAATGTTTTAACCGTAGCTTGAGTACCAACGGGCATGAACATTGGGGTATCATAAGTACCATAGTTGGTTTCTAGTGTTCCTAATCTAGCATTTGAATTGTTATCTTTTTTTATTAGGTTATATTTAATTTTCATAAACTCCTCCTTGACATCAAACAATAAATATTATATCATATTATTTGGAATTAGAGGTAAACAATATGGAATTAACAGAAAAAAAATGTGCAGAAATAAGTAAAAAGGCAAATGATTTTATTAAAATGTATAAGGAACAATTAGAAAATTATGATATTAGGGATAATTTTTTGGATATAGCTTTGGATAGCTTTGATAATGAAGATGATATGAAGTTGTTTAAGTGTTTTGTTATATTTAATAATCCAAAGAGGTTTTTGAATGATTATAAGGAGAATAATCATGATGTTATTGCAATATCTAAGTTATATCAAACAAATAGTGATATTGTTAATCTATTTTTAGAAGTTTTGACTACTTTTTCTAGTTCTAATGGTAAGAAGATTAGGCCTACTAAGCAAAATTTAAGAAATAGAAGACAAAATTTAATCGAGGAAAATAGAAGATTAAGGAATAGAGTTATTGAACTGGAAAATATGTTGAAAGAAAAAAATGCTTCACCTGTTAAAAGGTAGCATTTTTTTAATCTAATACTTTTTCTATGAAGTTATCGGTGGTATTAGTAATTAATACTAGTTTAAATGATTCATTTAAATATATTAAACTGTTATCTGTTACTGTTTCATTATTTATGTTATATAGTTGTAGTATTTCTTGGTTTGTTAATATTTTGTTATTTTTGATATCGAGATTGTATATTAGAAATTCACATTGATAGTTTTTATCAGCGTCGTCTCCACAGAAATGGATTACTAAGGATAAGATGTTATTGTCTGGATCAATGCTATAAAAGTAAGTAGATAGGTATTTAATATTGTCTTTGTTATATAGTTCTTTATAATATTTATATTTTGTTTCGATGGTTTCGTTTATTTTGGTAATGGTATCACTGTCTTCGTTGATGCTGATAATTGGTAGGATTAGATAATTGTCTTCGTATGTTTTAAATTTTTCTAGTTCTTTTATATATGTTATTTCATCATCACATTTATCTATGTTGCAACTACCCTCTTTGTCTTCTAGGTATTTTCTGTTTTTACCTCCATCGTAGATAAATATGACATAATATAGACCTATTAATAGAACTAAAACCATTATAATTAAAAATGTTATTAATTTATTTTTTTCTTTCATAATCACCACTTTATTAAGTATAGCACGTAAAGGTAAATTAGTAAATTGTTTTTTAATTTTTTGCTATGCTGTTATGGTGATACAAATTATTTATTGAATGTTTAGGTCGTTTGAATCCTTTATTTTTCTATATTTCTAAGAGAAAGTGAAAATTTTTAGATTATTTGAAAACAAATGTTTGACAAAGTAAAAAATATGTGTTATTATGAATACGAAGGAGAGATTTATATGAAAGAAAAACTAACTTACAAACAAGAGCAAGTACTTAATTATGTTAAAGAGTATATTGCTAAGCACAAATATCCACCTGCAATAAGAGATATTTGTAAAGGATTAGGTCTTAATTCACCTGCCACTGTGCATGTTCATTTGAATAGACTTGAAGAAAAAGGATATTTGAAGAAGGATAACTTTAAAAATAGAACTATTGAATTATTAGTTGATAATGAATATGAAAAGAAGAATGAGGATGTTGTTAATGTTCCTTTATTAGGAAAAGTTACTGCAGGTAATCCTATCTTGGCTATTGAGATGCCAAATGAACACTTTAGTTTACCTACTTATTTAGTACCAAAGAAGAAAGAAGTTTTTGTATTAACAGTAAGTGGTAATAGTATGATTAATGCAGGAATATTTGATAATGATATGGTTATTATTGAGAAATGTGATACTGCTAAGAATGGTGATATTGTCGTGGCAATGACTGAAGAAAATGAGGTTACTTTAAAAAGATATTTTAAAGAAAAAGGACATTTTCGTTTGCAACCTGAAAATGATTACATGGAACCTATTATCTTAGATAAGGTAACTATTTTAGGTAAAGCTATTGGTTTATATCGTAAGTTTTAATATATTAGCAAGTAAGAATAATTATTCTTACTTGTTTTTGTTTTAAATAAAGAAAAACTAATAAATTGTGTTTTTTATTAGTTTTACTTATTGTATATATCTTTAATCATTACTTATTTTTTTCTTTGTCTTCTTCGCAAAGTGCACTGATATCGACATCTAAAGCTTTAGCTATTCGGTAAATCGTTTCTACTGAAAAAGATTTTTGACCTTTTTTTGATTCAATTCTTCTTATGAATTCATGAGATAAATCTACTTCTTCAGCTAATTGCGCTTGGGTAATACCCTTTATTTTGCGGTACTTTTTGATATTTTGAGCAATAATTAAATATATATCACGATAATAATTTTTATTTTCTTTGTCCATATATCCATTCACCTTACTATAATTCTCTCATATATAAAAAGATTTTTATGTAAATAGTTAGTTTACTTTTTTACAGAATTTACCATATTTTGGTTCATTTTTTGTAAAATTTTCTTTTCGGTGCGGGAAACTTGAACTTGATTGATACCTAAATAAGCCGAAACTTCTTGTTGTGATTTGTCTTGGAAATATCTAAATTCTAAAATTTGTTTTTCATATTCGCTTAGTTTATCTAGTTCGTTTTGTAGATATATTTTATCTAATTGGCTTGTGTTTGTGGCTGGGATTACATCATATAAGAATAAGTCTTTTTCATCACTAGAGATACATCTATCTAGGCTATCAACGCTTTCATTTAAAAGATTTATGGTGTCAATGATATGCTCATCTATTTCTAGGAACGATGCAAGTTCATAGTTAGATGGGACTCTCATTAGCTTTTGGGTGAGCAGTATTCTTGCTTCATTTATTTTGCGACTTAGTTTTTGGTTTTTTTCGCCCATTTTTATTGTTTTAAATGATGTTACATATTCGTATACACTACCTAAAATATAGTTGTATGCATATGTTTGAAATTTTGCATTAGAATTTGGATTATAATTTTTATATGCTTTCACTACTCCCATACATGCTACTTGGTATAAATCGTCTTGTTCATAATAGCAGGTATATTTACTGATTATTTTATAAATTATGTTTTGAATGTTATTATCCATAATTATGTCAGTAAGAGTATTTATCATATTTCTTCTTTTAGCCTCCTAAATACTTCGATTTCACTGCTGAGTTTGTCTATTTTCATTTTTAAAAACATGTTAGATAAGTTATTGTCTATATCACCACATAGGAATAATTTGCCATGGTTTTTCTTTATTAAGTTATAATTGTTTATAATGAATTTAATGTTGAAGTAATCATTTTGTTTTATTTCGTTAAAGTTTAAAACAATGTATTTTATTCCTATTTTTTTTATAATGTTATCTAAGCTTTCTTTGTTTATATCAAAATCGCTTTTGTTTATTGTATTTTCTATTCGCACGAATAAGATGCCTTTGCGAAACTCTAAATTGAATTTAATAATTCTCACCTCGTGTTTAAAGTTTAGCACTTTTTTTATTTTGTTTAAACATTATCGACAAATGATCCTATTTATTTCGTTCGACATTTTTTTCTTATGAGATATAATGTTATGGTAATTATGGCAATAACGACTGTAATATAATAACTATTTTTCTTTTGTTTCGTGTTTGAGGGTGCTAATTTATCTATATTATTGGAAGTTATTTTTATAGTATTTGGATTGGTGTTAGTGATTCTATTGATTTCTTTAATGTATTCATATTCAGTATTTCCTTTACCAATTATATCTTCATATTTGTATAATACTTTTTTAGTAGCGTAATCTTTAAGATAACCTTCTACATTTTCATGATATTCGTCATCATAATATATTTTTTCAATGTTATAGTGATATGTTAATACATCTTGGTAACGGCATTTTCTATCCGTATTTATTATTTTAGTAAAATCGTTTTCTATTATATTTTCTCCTTCTATAATATCTGTGTAAAGATTTTGATTATTTTTGTTTATCCATTCTTTATCAATAAAATTATCTATTCCTGTAAAAGTATAATGCTTGCTAAAAATATAATCTTCTTCTAAATCATGATAAAAATATACAGAAAAGAAATCATATATTTCATTAGTTTTTAAATATAGATATAAGTCATTGGCATCACATTCTTCTTCAAGAGCAAAAATAGCATAGGCTGTGGTATAAAAATAATTATCACTTGGAATATAGTTATCACTATAATCTATTACTTTATAATTAATATTCTTATTATGACTCTTAATAATGATTTCCTCAATTTTATTATTTTTTGAGATATTTTCTATCTTCATGTATTTAATTTTTTTGATGGTTTTGTATTTGGTAATATCTTTATATTCAATGTTCCTATATTCACTTTTTGGACAAGTATTTGCCCACTTTGAATATTCACTTAGTATAGTGTCAGTAGTGTCATTGTACGGATATTTGTCTAGGACAATATCATATAGTAGGTATTCACCCTTTTTTTCTTCTTTGTACCACTTATATAGTGTTTTGGTTTCATAAACCAGATTATCACTCTCTTCTTTTCTTTCGGTCCATACATCGTAAGTTACTGCAGAAACTTTACGTGCAATAAAGAAAATAAATAATGATAAAATAATTAAATTTATTTTTTTCATGAGTTCCTTTCTTGCGGTCCCTCTAACTATATATATAGTCAAAAAAAATGGAGATTACTTTTTTTTTCTAAAATTTCTTTATTTTTTTTGAAATTTGACACTTAAAAGTGTAAAATGGGAATTATTTAATCTAAAAAATGAATAATATGTATTAATTATATATTTTTGGTTATATATATTTATAGGAGGCTATTTATGAGCATGCGTGAATATATAATTAATAATTTTAAGGAAGATAGTGTTGATTCAATTAAAACTTCAATTGAAGATTGTATTGCTTCTAAAGAAGAAGATCCCCTGTTTGGTTTAGGGGTTTTATTTGAACTGGCTTGGAAAAATAGCAATGATGAATTTAAACAAAATGCTTTAAATAATATAAAAAAAGCTCTCAATTAAGAGAGTTTTATTTTTTTTACTTCTATTTTTTTTGTTTTAATTTTTTTAATTTCTTTTCTTTTTTGATATGTGTTATCTAATTTACCATAACCCATAAGTTCATTTAATGAATCAATTGTTTCATCTATATCTTCTTTTTCCTTTATTTCGTTATCACAGTACCCTATTAGTTCATTTAAAGCACCTATTGTTTCTTTTTCTATATTCATAACTTACCTCCTCTAAGTGATTTATATTCTATCATAGATATTTATTTTGTCAACTTTTTTATTTCTTCCTTTTTTCTTGTATGATATTTAAATAATTCCATAACTACTACTAAAGGGATGGTTAGTAAGAATAAATATAAGATATCTAAAATAGGTAAATATGTTAGCCCTAAGATATTACTTAGAAAATCTACTTCTGTTGCTAAGACTTGTAAAGTAAGAATAATTATAATAGCAATAACAATAAATGGATTATTTTTAAATCTGTTTTTTAAGATACTTGATTTCTCACTGCGACAGTTAAATACATGAACATTTTGCATAAATACCATTAAAGTAAGAATATAACTTCTAGCAATATTTATATCTATTTTTCTTATATTTATTAAGTATAACCACATCATAAAAACCAATATACCTATGGTAATACCTGATATCATTATCTCTTTTATAAGTAATTTATTAAATAATGGTTCTTTAGAATCACGTGGTGGTTTATTCATAATATTATCTTCTTTTTTCTCATAGGCTAAAGCAACATCTTGGATACCATCAGTAACTAGATTTAGCCATAGTAATTGCACGGCAAGTAAAGGAACAGGCATATCAAATAAGATAGCAAGCATCATAAATAATAACTCAGATACTCCACAAGAAAGAAGCATATATATTATTTTTCTTATATTAGCATAGGCAATACGCCCTTCTTCTATACCATGTACTATAGACAAGAAGTTATCGTCGGCTATAATCATGCTACTAGTATCTTTGGCTACATCAGTACCACTTCCTAATGATATACCAATATTAGCACTCTTTAAGGCTGGTGCATCGTTAACACCATCCCCAGTAACCGCGACAAATTCACCATTTCTTTTAAATGATTCTACTATTTCTAGTTTTTGCATGGGACTAACTCTAGAAAATACTTTCTTGGTTTTTACTAAATTATCAAATTCCTCAATACCTTTTTTCATATATTTTTCTAATGTTATTCCATCTACTACTTCATCATAATTAGAAGCTATATCAATACTCTTAGCAATAGCATAAGCTGTTTTTGGATGGTCTCCAGTTATCATAACAACTTTTAAAGATGCTCTTTTACATTTATTAATAGCTTCGGTTACTTCATTTCTAACTGGATCAATAAATCCAACAAGTCCTACAAAAATTAAATCTTTAATATTTTCTTCTTTTAATTCTTTATCAAATAAATTATATGCTAAAGCAATAACTCGATATCCTTTAGAAGATAATATTTCATTTTGTTTTAATATTTCTTCTTTATTAATTTTAATTAATTTATTATTTTCTTCTACATAACTACAAAATTCTAATATTTTTTCAGTACTCCCTTTGACAGTAATATAATTCTTATTTTTATCTTTATATAAAACACTAGAATATTTATTCTCTGATTCATAAGGAATCATATCTATTTTTTTATATTTATCTTTATTTTTATATACATCCATTTTATAACCTAAAGATAAGAATGCTATATCAATTGAATCTCCAAAATGATACCATTCATTATCTTTGTATGTTAAATATGCTTCATTATTAATAATACCTAATGTAGAAATAAGTTTAATCTTATCAATATTATTTTTATCATTAATAACAACACTTCCATTTCCATTATAACCGCTTCCTAATACTTCAAATTCTAAACCATTAGATAGCATTATAATTTTAGCTGTTTGTTCATTTAAGGTAAGTGTTCCTGTTTTATCTGTTGCAATTAAAGTACAACTACCTAAACTTTCTACTGCATTTAATTTCTTTACTATTACATTCTTTTTCGCCATCTTACTAGATGCTATAGATAATGTTAAAGTAAGGGCAATAGATAATCCTTCAGGTATTGCAGATATAGATAAGGCCACGACTAAAAAGAAAATATCTTTCATAATATAACCTTTAAAAAATAATATTAAAGTTATTAATATACTAATTATTACTATAATAAAACTAATATCTTTAGTAAATTTCTCTACTCTAATTGTTAAAGGTGATTTTTCTTTTTTAGTTATCATTACACTTTTAGCTATTTTGCCTACTTCTGTATTAACAGAAGTTGCTACAACAATACCAATAGCCCTTCCAGATAAGATAGTAGTACCAGCATATACCATATTACTTTTAGTTAAAGTATTTTCTTTATTGATTAAATTATTCTTATATATAGAAATAGATTCTCCTGTTAAAATAGATTCATCCACCAATAAATTATATGTATTTATTAACCTAATATCCGCCCCAACAATATCTCCTGATTCTAATAATACAATATCCCCAATAACTACATCAGTAGAATCAATACTAACTTCAATACTATCTCTTAATACTTTAGTCTTTACTTTAATTAATTTTTTAAGTGAATTGGCACTACTACTGGCTTTCCATTCTTGATATGTTCCCATGATTAAATCTAATAGAATAACAAAAGTAACAAATATTGCATCTAATTTTTCACCTATTATTAAAGATAAAATAACAGTAATAAAAAGAATAATTGTCATAGGATTAATAAACTGATTAATAAATATCTTAAATATATTATCTTTCTTTTCCTTAGGCAATATATTCTTACCATATCTCTTTAACTTAATATTTGCTTCTTCATTACTTAAACCATTCTTATTAGATTCTAATTCTTTTATTATTTTTTCTACTTCTATTTCATTCCATTTATTCATATTATCCCCAAATAATTATTTTTAAAAGTGAATTACTAAGTCCTTCTCTGCCTATACTGGCAGGGGAAGGACTTATAACTATCTAAAGCCCAACTTGAAACGGATTATTTATACTTCCATCTCCCCCAGTAATATAGACATTAGGCTTTAGATATAGGACTGGGCGAGCACCAAACCCACGGTCAGCACCGGAGTTGCTGAACACGTTCGCATCGACGTTGACACCGAACACGCTACTAGCACTACTATAGTTAGGAGACACTGTCCATTCATCTCCATTTTTTAACACCCAAGCACTTCCACCACAAGCTGTTTTATTATAACTTCCTAGTGATATACTAGAATGATTACAACTAGAGTTTTTTACTGAATATCCATAATCACTGACATACATTAATCCTACTTTGGCTGTTGTTACAATTGGTGTCCCACTTGTTTTTACTGTTGTTCCTCTTTCATTTTTATACATAGTTTCTGCATTGGAATCAGTACTTCCCCCTAAATTCCATGTTGCTGTTTCAATATAATCTAATACGTTTTTAAGTCCATTCTTAGTAAAGCTACATGGTTTTGTTACATATGTTGAATTGAAGTTACAAGTACCTGATGTAGAATTTAAATATAGAT
>HF996788.1 GCA_000432575.1 Clostridium sp. CAG:762 | reverse complement strand
TAACTCCCGAATTAATTCACGAGAGTGCGATTTTAATATCTTCAATATTTGCTTTCTTTTTTGAAAGTTCTATAAACTCCTTATACGATAATGGAAAGATATTAAATAAAACATATCTACCAGACAAAGCTGATGATAATTCTTGAGATAATAATTTACTATTCGAACCAGTAATAAAAATACTTATATTATTAGTTGATGCCCTCAATGAATTTACAACCTCTTCAAAGTTTTCAACTTTTTGAATTTCATCTAAAAATATATAATATTTGTTTTTATCTAATAATTGATCTTTTATATATTTGTTAAGCTTTTTATAATCTTTTAATTCTTCATATTCGATATATTCAAAATTTATATAAATGATATGATCATCATCACATCCACTTTCTTTTAATTCATCAATAATTTGATTTAGTATAACTGACTTACCGCATCTTCTTATTCCAACTAATATTTTAACAAGATCGCTTTCATAAAAGCCTCTTATTCTAGATAAATAATTTTCTCTTTTAATCATTTCAATCACCTATATAAATAATATATTATTTTTACATTTTGTCAAATTATTTCTCATTTAAGAAATAACTTCTTATTTTTCGACATTTATTTCGCAAAATTAGCAATTGGTTTCGGTAGTAACAACTTTAAATATTCTTTTATCATTTGCATAATATTTTTAATATCCCAAGT
>HF996787.1 GCA_000432575.1 Clostridium sp. CAG:762 | reverse complement strand
TATCTAAAGAACTACAACAGCGTAGCAAAAGATAAAAAAATAAAACCCTTATATGAAATAAGGATTTAATTTACATATATGGCGCCTCAACTAGGACTTGAACCTAGGACCCCTTGATTAACAGTCAAGTGCTCTAACCGACTGAGCTATTGAGGCATTTCTTACAAACGCATATTTATGATATAATAAATAAGATAGTTTGTCAAGCATTTTTTTAAAAAAAATTTATTTTTTGTGATATAATTATTTTGGTGGTTAAATTGATCGAAAAAGTAATAAGAAGAATAAGGAAAGATAAGGGTTATTCGCAAAAGGAATTATCTAATATTATTGGGGTAGCTCAAACTACTCTATCTGGTTATGAAACTAATTATAGTAAGCCAATATTTGATACTATTTTAGATATTGCTAATGCTTGCGATTATGATATATGTTTAGTGCATAAAAAATATAAGAATAAAAGAATAATTATTAAAAAAACATAATTTACCATAATCTTTTGATATTTATCCAACAATTATTATATAAAATGGCAACATGGAGGTGATAAGTATAAGGTTATAACGTAAATAAATTAGGAGGTGTTTTATGTATAAAATAGCTTTTGTAGAAGATGAGGAAGATTTAAACTCTTTAATTAAAACATACTTAGAACATGAAGGTTATGAAGTTACTAGTTATCTTAATGGAACTGATGCTATTAAGGATATAGATAAAAATCCTGATTTATGGATATTAGATATTATGCTTCCTGGAGATATAAGTGGCTATGACATAATAAAGAAGATAAGAGAAAAAAATGATGTTGTTCCAGTAATATTTACTTCGGCTAGAGATGAACAATTAGATAAAATAATTGGTTTAGAATTAGGAAGTGATGATTATATTACTAAACCATATTCACCTAAAGAACTAGTACTTAGAGTAAATAATATTATTAAAAGAGTATATAAAAATGATAATCAAAAGTTAGTTTATAATAACTATTATATTGATACTAAAAAAAGAATTGTAACCTTAAATGATAAGGAAATTAATTTAACTACGTTAGAATATGATTTACTTTATATGTTTGTTACGAATTTAGGTAAGTCTTATTCGAGGGATGAAATATTAAATATCATATGGGGTGAAGATTACTATGGGGCAGATCGTGTAGTTGATGATTTAGTTAGAAGGCTAAGAAAGAAATGTCCAGGATTAAATATTAATACAATATATGGGTATGGTTATAGGTTAACATGAAATACGAGAATACTTTAAGGGAACAGTTACTTGTTTTAACAATTATTATAATTATAGTTTTAATCATCTCACTTGGTGTTATACTTCCAAAACAGTTAAAACCTATCTATGAAAAAAATATTTATTCATATTTAAAACAACCACTTAATCTTATTGAAAATGACATAGATAGTACTTCTATTGATAGTGAAGCTGCTTATTTATACATAAATAGTAATAATGAAATAGTTATATCACATAATTTCTATGATTTAATTGATATTGATATTGAGGATTTTCTTGATAAGATTGATTATAGTTATGGAAAGTTTAAATATAAAAATAAGACTTATTACTATAATACATCTAAAGGTGTAAATGTTACGAAGATTGCTTTTACCAATGATAATTATATAAAATCAATGCGTTATTCCATTTTTAATACCATTTTCTATACTATTGGTATAACATATTTAGTAGTAACAATAATTTTACTTTATTGGTCAAATAGTTTAGTTAGTAAGATAGATAAACTTAAGGAAAAAGTTGATAATATTAATAATGAGAGTTATAAGTATGAAAAATTAAAGGAAGATGATGCTCTCTACTCTTTGGATAATGCTATTAATAAAATGAGACTTTATTTAAAGGAAAATGAAGAATATAAAAATCAAATGTACCAAAATATATCTCATGACTTTAAAACTCCTATTACAGTTATGAAATCATATATCGAGGCATATGAGGATAAGGTCTTAAGTGAAGAAAAAACAATGTCTGTGATTAAAGAACAAATAAATAAATTAGAAATAAAAGTCCACTCCTTATTATATCTAAATAAAATAAATTATATTAAAGATAAAAATCAAAAATTAAGTGATACTTATGACGTTAGTTTGATTCTTACTTCTTCACTGGAAAAGTTTAAAATGGCAAGGCCTGATGTTAATTTTAAGATTAATATTGATACTAAAAATACGGTATTTAGAGGTAGCAAAGATATGTGGGAGGCCATCATCGATAATATTATGGGAAACTTTATTAGATATGCCAATAAAGAAATAAGTATTACTTTGAAGAATAATAAAATAATTTTCTATAATGATGGACCTAATATTGATAATAATATTCTAAATAATATTTTCACTCCCTATGAAAAAGGTATTAATGGAATATTTGGATTGGGTCTATCTATCGTAAAAAAAACACTACAGCTATTAGATTATGATATCTTTGTTAAGAACGAAAAAAAAGGTATCAAGTTTATAATCGGGAAAAAGAAATAGTGAAAATTCCACTCTTAGCTATTTCTTTTTTTAGACATTTGTTTGAAAAAGCACTTGCATTAGTTTTAATTTTATAGTATAATTAGATGTGTTATGGGGCTGTTATTTGGCTTCGACAGGAACAAGAGTGTTTAAGTGGCAAGTCGAAAGCTACTAGCGTTAAAGTGCAAAATAAAATAACTGGAAACAATAGTTTCAACTACGCTCCTTCTTTTGCCTAATTTAAGGCAAGGAGTGTGCTTCTGTAATTCCTCTGTCTGTGGGAGTTATAAGGGGCTTATTTAGCAGACTATATTATCAAGTTTTTTAGGCGAAGATAACGAATTTTAGCTAAAATGGTAAGTGTCTTAAGTTGTTAATTACTATGATACTTATGAGATTTAATAATTAACTAAACTTGTAGAAACTTAAAATTATCTTTTCCTGGACAGGGGTTCGACTCCCCTCAGCTCCACCAATATGAAAATAAAGCCTTATAAAATAAGGCTTTTTATATTTTTGCGTGTATTTAGGTACATTTTAGGTACATATTTATAACTAATTTTATTAATTTTCCAAATGAAAGGAAGATTAATAATGAATAACTATTGTATAAACTTAAAAAAGAAAAAGAACAAACCATATTGTAAATTCCTAAATAAAGAAATAACATTTTCCCTTTGTAGGGAATACGATAATAAAGAATATAAAAAGTCCAC
>HF996786.1 GCA_000432575.1 Clostridium sp. CAG:762 | reverse complement strand
CATTTTAAACACCTTCTTCTTTTGCTATTCTTATACGTTAATTTTACTATTTCTAAGCTTTAGTGTCAATACTTTTTATAAATGTTTTGGCTTTTTTTAGTACTTTGTTACTTTCTTCATATGATTTTAGGTATTGTCTTAGAAAATATATTTTATCTAAATTATTATTAAATATTAAATCGGCTAATTCTAGGGATTGTTCTAATGATATGATTTTGTAATTGTTTATGTTATTAGTTGTTTTTCTTTTATCTATAATATCATGATTAAAGTTATTGTTTTTGGAATATATTAATAATTTAGCAAATAAATTAGCATTATTTTGCCAAATAATTGGTTCTAATGTACCATTTGGACATCTAAATTCAATAGTATTAGTAATATCAAGATCATTATTTTTATTAGAATATTTATAATTATCTAAAGCATTTAATAAATTAACGCTAAAATACTTATTTAAATTTAACTTAGAATAATTATTAAAAAAGTCATCATAATCACTATTGTTTTTTAATAATTCATATAAATAAGTAAATGTATCAGCAATAGGATAGGCAAATACTTTGATATTAGGTCTTTCGTTTAGGTATTCCCCGTAAGAAAATCTAAATATAATGTTTTCATATGTTGCCCAGATTTTAATGAAGTTAAGCCAATTGTTTATGTCATTACCTAAGATATGGGCTCCAATATGAATATGGGATGCTGTATTATTACCTACTTTGGCATATTTTTCAATTATGTTACAAGTTTCTTTTAAATCAGTCCAATTTTTAGTATTATCATACATAATAGGAGATATTATTTCTATTCCATTAGTTAATGATCTATCATAACAAAATTCAAAATCAAATACATTCTTTTCATCTAATTTTTTTATTATTTTACTTGTTCTGGCATGTTCGCATTCTATTTCAAAGCCTAGTGTTATATTGTCTTTTATGTTTAGAGTATCTCGATATTCTAAGTAGTAGTTATTTAGTAATATGATAAAGTCTATTAAGTCATTTCCTTTTAGGTTACTTAACATATTGTTTGCATTTGGTTTTAAGTATTTGAATATATCATTGCCTTTCATAATCTACCTCGTAAGTCTTCTATAATTAGATTCTTTTATATCTAATATTTCTTTATATTCTTCTATTGTTAAATCACTATATCTATCATCAATTCTTCTAAGTATTTCTTTTAAATTTATCTTATGATTATATTCATTAGATAAATATATTAACAATGAAATAATTATAAAATAAGTAACAAATAATAATTTAGAATCTATCTTATTATTACAATTATCTTTAATAATAATATAATCATTTTCTATTGGAAAATATAATGTTGCAATGACTATTTCATTATTACCTTCTTTATTAATATTTTTTTTTATTTCTTTTTCTTCATCTAATCTATATAATATTCTATCTATATTAATATTATCATAATTATTAATTATATTTATAATTTCATCTTCATTCATATTGTATAAAGCATAAGTAATAATATCTCTTTCATATTCATTTTCTTTATTAATATACCATTTACTATAATAAACTAATTTATTAAAAACTTTTTCTTTATATTCTTTCATATATGTTATCTTTTTGTTATTATCAATTGTTTTTTTAGTATAAGCTTCTTTTTTTATCTTATTATTAAAAAAACTATTATTATTCAATAAAGTAAATACAATAAATAATAATATAAATGATATTTCATAAGGAAGATTATATTTAATTATACTAAGTATTTTAGTAATTAATCTTTTTATTTTAATGTTTTTATTTATTTTTTTAAAATTATTATAATCAGATAAATAATCTAGTTCTTTTTTTAATTTAATAAGTAATTTTTTTTCTTCTTCCTTTTCGTTATTATTTAATATAATATTATTCATAATATCCCCCAAACACGTTTGTCAATTATAATAGCATATATAAGTTATCTAGTCAACGAAATAAATGATTAGAAAATATTTATTTTATCTTCATAACTTATTTTAGTCATATAAAAACCTCGCTTCTTATATCAAAGAAACGGGGTTCATATCAAATTATATATCTTATTCTTTAGTTTTTTCTTGCATCTAAGGTTAACGCTAATAATGTACCAAATCCATATATTGCAAAAATAAATGTGATAAATCCACCTATATAAGGTATTAGAGAAACAGTATAATATATTACTACTCCAAGTAATCCTTTAGCATACATGTTAGCATTTCTTTTGATGTATTTATCCCATAGGATATTGCCTAAAACAAAGGATGAGATTATTGTTGCTATCATTATAAATATTACATAAAGCATTATACCAATAAATGATACAGATATTGATATTGTAGAAAACATTAATAATAATAGCACAATAGGCATAATAATTACACTAATTAGACCAATACCAATATTTTTGATTATACTATCTTTGTTAATATAATTTTTTGTTATTTTATTTAAGGCTTTTGGTATTAGAAAAATCATTATTAATAGAGTAAATAGTTTATTAAATAATCCCCATATGTATTCAAAGATAATGTCTATTGGTTTTACTTCTTCAATATTTTCTTTAATTATTTCTACATTAATGTTGTTTGGAATGCTATTTATTTTAGTATTTTCATTGTATTTTAAGGTACCTTCTATGGTAGAATTTTTTAATTTTATACTTTCACTTATTAATTTAACATCACCAAGTATTTTACTTTCTTTTAGCTCAATACTTGAAGCATATACAGTGATATTACGTTTGATACTACCTTTTATTTTGACACTGCTAGCGAAGATGAATACATCGCGACCAAACTTAGCATCTTCGTTTATGGTAACGTTATTGCCAAGAATGAGAGTATCATTTGTTACTTCACCATTTATTTCAATATTATTCCCTAGAATTATTTGATATTCGCTTAGTCCGTTTGTTTCAACTTGATTACCTAGAATAATATTAATACCATGTATTATCATATTATCTATAATATTATTCCCTAGAACTAAACTACTTCCATTTACTTCGTTTACTAATTCTTTGTCTTCGCTTGTATAATTGAATTTGTTTTTTATTTCTGTATCGTTTGTGTTATTATTACTATCATTTAATACTTCAACATCAGCATTAACACTAAAATTAAATGTTAGCATTGCTATTAATATTAATAATATTTTATTTAACTTTTTCATTATTTTCCTCCATAACGTAGGTATAAACTTCTTTTAGTTTTATACCAATATTTTTTATATCTCTATCTACTGCAACTTTATAGGCATTTTGGGTTAAATCAGGAAGTCTCCCTTCTACTATTTTAATAATTTTGTCTTTAAATTCTTCGATGTTTTTGGCTTTGTAGACGTTAACGGAATCAGTAAGCCAACCATCAAAGACAGGAATATCTCTAATTAGGGCTTTGGTCTTACAAGCACATGCTTCAATTATAGGGATGCCTTCTGTTTCTTCTAAGGTAGGAAATAGATATAAATCACAGCCATTCATGGCACAATTAATCATTTCCGGTTCAACATAGCCTGCAAATGTTAGGTTGTCTAGTTTTGTTGTTACAGCTTTTCTTATTTCTATTGGGGATGCACTTAGGGGGCTATATCCAAACCAAATAAATTTATATTGTGGTAACATTTTGGCTAGTTTGACAAAATCTAAGATACCTTTTCTTTCTAAATACAGACCTATTCCTATGATAACTTTGTCTTCTTTAGTATATCCATATTTTTCTCTAAATATTATCCCTTTGTTTTTGTCGTGTTTGAATTTCTCTAGTTCGATACCATTTGAGATGGCAAATATTTTTTTCTTGATACCATAACTTTCTAATAATTTTTTGGAATACTCAGTTGGGGTTATGATGACATCTCCTAAGTTATAACATTTGATAATCCATTTTTTGAATAAGGGTGAAATTTGGTTGCTGAATTTGAAGCTGTTTTTAAAGTCTTCTTCGGTGCTGTGAGCATGATAGACTATCTTTTTACCCTTCTTTTTGGCTTTTTTGGCAAACTCATATGATTTGGGAAAATATGTGTTAATGTGTAAGATGTCATAGTCGTCATGAATATTTGTGGTATAATCAACATAATTTACTTCAAGGGCCTTCATTTGATGTTTGATGGCTTTACCTAAGCCACTTTTGCCGACAACTTTTTCTCCCTCGGTATATAAGAGTACTTTCATAATTATACCCTTTCCTTTAGGTCGTCAATTCTATTGTCAATATCTTTTCTAAAATATTTGAATGTAGCCATGATAATGATGGTTACTGGTAAAGCAATTAGGATACCCAAGAAGCCCCATAGAACTCCACCTGCAAAGACGGCAAAGATGTTTACTAGAGGGTGAATGTTATTTGTTTTGCCATATACTCTTGGAGCAATAACGTAACTATCTAATTGAGGACATATTAAGCATACTATTAGGGTTAAGATAGTTAGTTTTGTGCTTATTACTGAGGCAATTATTAGAGCAAGGATGTTTACTATGAAACCTCCAAAATAAGGTATTAAATTAGTCACGGCACTTAATACTCCTAGTAATAAATAATTAGGATGTCCAATTAGAAAAAATACAGTAGTATATTCAATCAATTGATATAACATATTTTTACCCATACCAGTAAAGTAATTGGTTATTTCTTTATCTAATAGTTTGACATAGTTATATGTTTTTTTCTTTTTTTGTTTTAGGTAATCTTTGACTGCGATTCTAATTTTATCCATGTCGATTAGGATGTAGATAGATACAAAGATTACGACGACAAAGGCGGCGATTATGCTAAATGAAGCATTGACGATACCCATGGCTCCGGCTGAAATACTATTACCAAATTCTGTTATTAAATTAGATGAGAAATCTGATAATGTAGATTGTAATTTACCAAAGTTAACTTCATATTTAGAAGAGATATCGGTTAGGAATGTTGAGAAGTTACTGATAAATAATAGGGTTTGTTCATACAGAAGGGGGATTACTAGAATTATCAATAAGATAAATAAACCAAATGATAATAGACTGACAATTAGGACTGATAACCATTTTGGTAATCCTTTTTCCATTAGTTTTTTTAAGAATGGGTATAAGGCATATGCAATGGCAAATGATATTAGGAATGGAAATAGGATAGCTAATATTTTATCTATGGCTCCCATCCATAAGCCTTTTACGGAATAGATTAAGAATATTGCTAAGATTAATATTGTGAAATTAACTAATCTAAAGTTTATTTTGTTTTTATTCATTTTTATCACCTTTCTTTTCTATAATTATTGTTGTTGGACCAATGTTGGTTATGCTTACTATCATATCTTCTCTAAAGATACCTATTTCTACGTTTATTCCTAAACTTTTTATTTCTTCGTTGAATATGTCATAGAGAATTCTTGCTTCATTTTCTTTTAGGGCATTTACGTAACTTGGCCTATTTCCTTTGTTAGTATCGGCATATAAGGTAAACTGTGAGACACTTAGGATACTTCCTCCTACATCTTTTATGCTTTTATTCATAATTCCGTTTTCGTCATCAAATATTCTTAGATTTACTATTTTATTTGCTAGATATTTTATTTCTTTGATGGTATCACCATAGGTAAAACCTACTAAAACAACTAAGCCTTTTTCTATTTTACCGACGATTGTATCTTTTACTTTGACACTCGCTTCGTTGCTTCTTTGGACTACTACTTTCATTAGTTCACTAACCTTTCTACTCTATCAATATAATTTATGCTGAGTAAGTCATTCATATATTTATTTAATAACTCAAGTGATGAGACTAATACTGTTATGAAATATATTTTGTTATCACTGTTGTTGATGGTAGAGACACTGCTGATTTGGATGTTGCTTGTTTGGGCTTTGGTTACAACATCTACAAGGGAATCGTTGTTTTTGGTATAGATTATTATGTCGGCAGGATATTTCTTGCCTTCTATGTTGTTCCACTTGACACTGATAAGTCTTTCTTCACTAGAAGAGATATTTTTACAATTGGAGCGATGAACAGTAACACCGTGGCCTTTGGTAATATAACCAATTATGTTGTCGCCTGGTATTGGTTTGCAACAATTGCTTAGGCTTACTTTGATAGAAGGTATATCTTCTACAATTACATCATTTTTTATGATTATTTTTTGATTATTGGTCTTAATGATGTTTTCTTCTTTTTCTTCTTCATCTTTTTTGATAATTTTTATAATAGAGTTGGCAGTATATTTGTTGGAAGCAATTCCATAATAAACTTCATCCATATCTACTAAGCCTAGTTCTTTTAAGATAATATCAACATTTTGATTGGACAATATATCATTTATACTATACCCGTTTTTTCTTATTTCTTTCTCTAATGTCTCACTGCCTTTTTCAATTAAATCTACTTTTTCTAGTTTGCTATAAAATGATTTAATTCTGTTTCTTGCTTGAGCGGTTACAACAAAGTTAAGCCAGTCTTTGTTTGGTCCTTTCGCACTATTGTTTGTATTTATCTTAATAATATCGCCTGTTTTTAATTTGTAATCTAATGGTACTATGTTATCATTGACAATAGCCCCGACCATTTTGTTTCCAACTTCACTGTGAACTTTATAGGCAAAGTCTACGGGGGTAGAGTTTTCTGGTAGTTCGATAACATCGCCCTTGGGTGTGTATACAAATATGGAATCGTTGGTTAAGACATCATGTCTTACGTCGTTTATAAATTCTTCACTGCTGGTAGCTTCATTATTTAATTCAATAATGCTCCTAAATATTTGTAGTTTTTGTTCCATGGCATCTTTTATTTTCCCATCAGTATGTTCTTTATATGACCAGTGTGAGGCTATACCATATTCGGCAATTTTATTCATTTCATAGGTTCTAATTTGTATTTCAAATAATTCGCCGTCTATACCAAATATTGTGGTATGTAATGATTGATATAAATTGGTTTTAGGCATGGCTATATAATCTTTGAATCTTTTGGGTACTGGTTTGTATTTAGAATGAATAAGACCAAGAGCTAAATAACATTCTTGTTCGGTATTAACAAGTACTCTAAGGGCTAATAAATCGTATATATCATTAAATTTTTTCCCTTTGTTAAGTTTTTGATAAATACTATAGATGCTTTTACTTCTTCCTTTTATTTCATGATTAATTTTATGTTCGTTTAACAAGGTGGATACTTCTTGCATCATTTTGCTTACTGATACATCACGCTCAGTCTTTTTTAGATTAAGTTTTTCGACAACATCATAGTAAGCATCAGGCTTTAAATATCTTAAAGATAAATCTTCTAGTTCACTTTTTAGTTTATAGATACCTAATCTATGAGCTACAGGAGTTAATATTTCTAAGGTTTCTTTGGCTTTTCTTTTTTGCTTTTCTTCAGGTAAGACATAAAGTGTTCTCATGTTATGTAAGCGATCTGCTAGTTTGATAATGATAACTCTTACATCATTAGATAGACCTACTAAGATTTTTCTTTGGTTCGCGGCCATTTGCTCACTTATGCTATTAAAACTAATTTTGTTTATTTTGGTAACTCCATCTACCAAAGATGTTATTTCTTTACCAAATAATTTTTCCATTTCTTCATATGTAGCATCTGAGTCTTCTAATACATCATGTAATAATCCGGCACATATTGTATAGGTATCAGCATTGTTATCGGTAAGAATTAAAGCAACATTTAAAGGATGTATTATGTAATCATCTCCTGTAATTCTTTTTTGTCCAAAATGTTTGCAACTAGCATAGTCATATGCTTTTTTGATTAGTTCGATATCTTTTTCGTTATCAATATATGTTCTTACTTTATTAATTAAATCTTCTATAGTTACTGTACCATATTCATTTGTAAACATAATAATCACCTAACATCTTTTATATATACATTATATAACAAAATTAGTTATTTTAAAATAGAAAAAACTAATAAATAGTTAAATTCATTAGTTTTTTGCTATTGCCTTTTAGTTTTTTAGAGTTATTTTACTAGTTTGATAGTTTCTATATTATTAATTTATGTAATAAAAATTATATATATAAATATAAAGAAAAATATAGACAAATATTAACTATTTTGTTAAAATTAATTTAAGGATGTGAGAAAATGGAATGTATATTTTGTAAAATAATTAAAGGGGAAATACCTTCTTATACTATTTATGAAGATGATGTTGTTAAAGTGTTTTTAGATGTTAATCCTGATCATAATGGACATACTCTAATAGTACCAAAGAAACATTATTTAGATTTATATGATATACCTTTAGATGTATTATCACATATTAATAAAGTAAGTAAAGAAATATCAAAATTACTTACTGATAAATTGCATGCGGATGGTATTACTTTGATTCAAAATAATGGATTACCTCAAGCAATAAAGCACTACCACATGCATTTAATACCTAAGTATAAAAGTGAAGAAAAGATAAGTGTTGAAGAAATTTATGGTATTTTAAAGGACTAGTAAGTTAACTAGTCCTTTAGTTATTCTGTTATAGATAGTACGACGCGGAACGCGCCATCGCCGTTGCCTTCACCCGTGCTGCCACTGAAGTAGAACACGCCCGCAATATCCAAATTGTCGTAAAAGGCCCCGCGTGAGAACCAAGGGCCAGAAGAGTAAACAAAGCTCGCACTGTCACTATACCAGCCTGCTGTCTCGC
>HF996785.1:4883-5055 GCA_000432575.1 Clostridium sp. CAG:762 | reverse complement strand
ATTAAAGAATTATCAAAAAAAGAATTATCTGCCATTGCTATAACGGAATTAGAGAAATTAGGATATGAACTTAAATAAAACACTAATTAAAATTATGTTATAGTTTTAATAGTTAGTAGTTATTACTACCTAAATATTTGTGCCTAGCAGTTGTTATACTTTCACCATAAGG
>HF996785.1:0-4774 GCA_000432575.1 Clostridium sp. CAG:762 | reverse complement strand
ATATTTTTAATAGATTTTAAAAAAGAAAACTTTGAAATAAAAAAAGAGTTTATGCTCTTTTCTCATAAACACTAACTTGTTTTTTGTCTTTACCCTTACGTTCAAATTTAACATATCCATCCATAACAGAATATAATGTATCATCTTTACCTCTTCTTACATTATTTCCAGGATGAATCTTAGTTCCTCTTTGACGATATATTATACTACCACCAGTAATATATTCACCATCACTGGCTTTAGCTCCTAAACGTTTTGATTCAGAGTCTCTGCCGTTACTAGTGGAACTTTGTCCTTTTTTGTGGGCAAATAATTGTATGTCAAAATAAATAAATTTATTTATCATAGTTCCCTCCTATATAAAATTTTAATGTTTTTGGAGTACTTTTCTTCTAATTGTGATAAGGATCTAATCATGTTATTAAGTAGCATAGTATTAATTTTAGATACTTTTATAACATCTATTTTAAATTCATTATCATTCATAGTTATTTTTATAGTATTATCTTCTAAGGCACTGATGTTGTTTATGGTACATAGTGCTAAAGCACTTACTGATGCACATACTATATCTTTGCCATATATATCATAATTAGCGTGCCCTTCGATTAGGATACTTTCTAATACTCCTTTTTTTTCAGTAATTAATACTTTTATCATTTTAATACCTATTTAGAAATATTTTTAATTTCTACTTTAGTGTATGGTTGACGATGTCCTTGTTTTTTACGATTACTTCTTTTCTTTTGTTTGTATTTGAAAATAGTAATTTTTTTCTTTTTTCCGTGTTTTAAAACGACACCTTCGACACTAGCACCTTCAACAAATGGGTTTCCTACTACATCATCTACTAAAAGTACTTTATCAAAAATAACTTTTTTATTAGGTTCAACATCTAATTTTTCAACATAGATAATATCTCCAACAGAAACGTATTGTTGCTTGCCACCTGTTTCAATAATAGCTTTCATATTTTACCTCCTTAATTTTATTTAATAAGACTCGCTTTTAAGGTGGAAATAATTCACTTATACCTTTTCAATGCGGTTGAGTAAACAACTTTGAGGTCCTACAAACATTAATGATTTTAGCATATTTTATTGTTTTTGTCAAATAAATTACATAAAAAAGTACTTTCTTTTATTAGTTTTTCTTTATTTTTTATGATGTGGGTATGTTCTTTCTTGAAATTGTTTTCACTTTCTACTAATAATAGTTTGTTATATTTTAGTTTATATAGATATCTTTCTAATAGAAACTTGTTGAAGTAATATCCTATATTTTTGTAATATAAATAGATGTTTTTTAGAAGTAATGTTAGTAAGATAATGTAACTATAATTAAATTTATTTAGATTTATTAAGATAATTATCAGGGCTATGAGCGAGATATAGACGCTTAGGTAACATGATTTTTTATAGGGGAAAAACTTGTTTAAAAAAATATTTAATATTTTTGAACCGTCAAGTGGTATGATAGGTAAAATATTAAATATGAGCATATTTATATTATACATTTTATATATTTCAAAGATGTTTTGTTTTATTAGATTGTTTTTATATAAGAATATTATTAGTAGGTAATATATTATTTGGAATATAAATCCAAATATAGAGATGAGGAAACTATTTATTAGTTTTTCGTTTTCTAATGTGTTTGTTTTTATCATTCCTCCAAAGGGGTATATAATTATTTTTTTGATTTTATTTTTAAAGAGTAGCATCATAATAATATGACCAAGTTCGTGAAATAAGATAATGCTAGTTAGTATTAGTAATACTTTGAAATAACCTGTTAAAATGAAACTTAGGGCTATTATTAGATAACTATAATGAAATTCTATTTTATTTAAGATATTCTTCATAATTTAAAAATACTCCGTTTTGTGAATATGTTAGGTAAAAATAATCGCCTTTGGCATTGCCAAGTAAGGTATGACCTTCGACGTAGTCATAGAGTTTAACGCTTTCGTTTTCAATATTAGAATACCATATGTCTATGCCATTCATTCCTTGAATGATGATGGTATTGCCATATCCTTCTTTTTCTCCTATAAAGACAACAATACCACTTTCTAAAATGGGTACTAGGTAATTGTTATCAACGATTAGTTTTACTCCATCTAAGTACTTTGATTCTTCTTTATAAGTTAATTTTTCATTGAATACTAATTTTGTTTTGTCAAGAGGTGTTTCAAATGGTAATACTCCACCTAAATATTTATCGTAGAATTTTTTGATTCCTGTAAATGATATGTTATCATTATAAATATTTTTATATATTGCTTCTTTATATTTGTTATTACTTTTAATTAGTATGGAGCATATTAAAAATAAAATGATTGTTATTAAGACACGATTGCTTAAGTTTTTTATGTATTTTATGCTGGTTTTGTTTTCTTCTACTTTTTTGTTTATACATTTATAATTAAAAATATCCATAATATCACCTAGTAAATATTATGTATATTAAGTTGTTTTTATTCTATTTTATATTTTTTAAACTGAGTTTGTTTAATATAAATGTGAGTATTATGCTATATATTATGCTCATTATAATGGAACATATTAAGATATGTAATAATATACTTATGTTTATGTTAATGTAATTGGTCATTATTAGTATTAGGTATGTTAAGATATAATAGAGACATACATTTATAAAGCTAATTAAGGCATTATATAGGATATTATTTGGTAGTTTGGAATTTAGTAAGATAACGTTTAGTCCTATTATAATAAAGATAAATACATTTAATAAGAAGGTGTTGGTATAAACTATATCAAAGCATAATCCTGTTAATCCTATTAATATGATATACTTTTTTTTGTTGCTGAAATAATTTGCTATACAAGATAAGGCAATAACGGTATAAATGGTATTGAATAAGGATATATGTAAGGTTATAGAGGTAAAATAGTTACTCATGATGCCATCTAGGAAAAAGGATATTAGTAATATTATTAAATAGGTAATCATTGATAATTGCTATCCTTTCTTTTTAAGATTGTAACATAATTTAAATTATTGAAGTCGGCACTTGGTTTTACCTTAATTATTTTTGATAAATCATATTCGTCGGTTGATATTGATTTAACAGTTCCAATTAGTATTCCACTTGGGAATATTCCTCCTAAACCACTTGTATAAATGGTATCTCCAATGTTTACACTGTCGGTATTAGAAATCCCTTCGATTAAGATTGCATTTTCTTTTGTGTTATATCCATATATTAAGCCATATAAGTTTTTGTTTTCACCATTTATGATAACAGATATTTTGCTATTTGTATCGCTCGTGGTTATTAATTTAACGGTTGAGGTGAAGTTGGTTGTGTTTATGATTTTTCCAATTAATCCCTTACTATTAATAACTATCATATCATTTTTTACACCATTATAACTCCCCTTATCTAGAGTAATACTGTTAAACCAGAAGCCTATATTTCTTCCTGTAACAGTAGCGTTTAGGTAGTCATAATCAGTTAAGGTGTATTCTATTTTTAGTTCGTCTTTTAAGGCTTTGAGCTGTCTTTTTAATTCATTATTTTCGGTATTAATGGCTTCAATTTTTTCTAAGTTATTTTTTAATATTTCATTTTCTTTTCTTACTTTTCTTAAATTAGCAAAATCACTAAATAAATTTTTTGTATAGTTTATTGGGGTAATTAGAATTTTTTCAGTGTAAGTAAATGTGTCTTTTATTATTTTTTCAAATGTATTAAGTTCTTTTTTGTTTTTAAGAGTATAAGAAAAGAATGCTAGAAATAAAATTAATGCTAATATTATTAACAAAATTATGTATCTACCTTCAATTCTTTTCTTATTTTTCTTCATATTAATCACCTGTAACATTATTATATATTAAAAATCATTCATTTTAAAGTATTATTTATATTATTTGTTATTTTTCGATATTTATTTATTTTAATAGTTTGTTTTCATAAAAACTAAAATAATTATTATCTCCTACGATAATGTGGTCTAGTAGTTTTATTTCATGGATAAGGGCTATTTCATGTATTTTTCTTGTTAATGATATGTCTTCTTTCGATGGTGTTACATTACCTGATGGGTGGTTGTGCACGCATACTATGGATGCTGATGATAATATGTAGGCTTCTTTAAATATTTCTCTGGGATGAACTATACTTTTGTTTAAAGTACCTACGAAAAGTTTTTTATTTTCTATGATGTTGTTTTTGTTATCTAAATATAATACATAAAATTCTTCTTGTTTTTTATCTTTTAACAATTCATTAAAGTAAGATATAATGTCAATGGGATTTTTTATATTATATTTTTTTAAATTGTTATTAAAATTATATATTCTTCTACCTAATTCAATTGATGCAAGTAATGTTATTGCTTTGACTTGCCCTACTCCTTTGATGCTGGTTAGATTATTTATTTTCATATCTTTTAATTTTGTTATATCTTTAATACTGGATAGAATTTCTAAGCTAACGGCATTGACTGGTATATCTTTTGTACCTGTTTTTAAAATAATAGATAATAGCTCTTCATTGGATAAGTTTTCTACTCCGTATTTCATAAATCTTTCTCTCGGTAATTCATTTTTTGGTAAATCTTTAAATTTAATGTTGTTCATGTTATCACTTCTTTCTTATCTTGTATATTAATTATAATACGAACAAAGTTATATGTCAAGATAAAATGTAACAAATGTATGTTTTTACTGATAACAGCATAGCAAAAAGACATGAAAAAAACTAGTATTTATGATATGAACCCCGTTTCTTGGACATAGAAAC
>HF996784.1 GCA_000432575.1 Clostridium sp. CAG:762 | reverse complement strand
AATAAAAAATATCTTAAATGAAAAAGTTCCTTCGGTAACTGAAGGTGGATATGACTTTGTCGATGTAAGAGATGTTGCTAAAGGTATTATTAATGCTTGTATTAAAGGAAAAAAAGGAGAAGGATATATTTTATCAGGCGAATATGTAACCATTAAAAAAATAGCTGATTTGATATGTGAGTATGGTGCTATAAGACCAATAACAAAAGTTGTTTCAATAAATATGGTTAAAAATATTGCTCCTTTATTTGAACTATATTATAGACTTAGAAAAAAAACACCATTATTTACTAAATATTCATTGTATACATTAAAGGCCAATGCTAACTTTACAAATGCTAAAGCGAAAAAGGATTTAGATTATCAAACAAGAAATATTAAATATACAATTAAAGATTTAGTTAATGAAATAAAAAGTAATAATAATTTATAAAATAAGGATATTCCTGTAATTGGTAGGAGAATGATATGAAAGACAAATTAAAAATAATTGCAATGATAATATTTGGGATTATAATAGGAATTTTTTCAAAATATAGTGATACATCAGGTAAAACTTTTTCTCATTATTTTGGAATATTATCTTCTGGTATATTCTTTTGGTTTTTCATTGCTACTTTGATTTTATGTTTATCAAAAACAAGAAAGTTATTTAATTTATATTACTTATCATTTATGGGATCAATGCTTGTATCATACTATTTATATTCAAAGTATGTAATAGGTTATTATTATTCAAAAATAGTATGGTTTTGGATTATAATGTTATTTATAACAGCAATAATTGGAAATATATTTTACAAAGTGAGAAATACAAAATTATTTAGATGTCTATTTATTATTGGCTCTATTGTATTAATTATATATGATGGTATAAAATTATATGGTTTTGGGAACGGAACATTTATAATAGAAATAATTTTATCCATAATTGGTTATATAATAATAAATAAAGAATCAAATAAAAAAAATAGAGAAGGAAATGAAAATAATGAAAGTGGTTTTTAAGGATAATATTAAATCATATTTATTAGTATTTTTATTAAGTGTACTTGCGGGACTTTCCTTAATAATATGTTTAATGCTTCCTAATAATAATTTGTGGTCTTTTTCTTACTGGAGTTCTAGTACTTATGGGTTTTGGATGTTTACAACATCTCTTATGGTTTTGCTAAGCGAAAAAAGAAAAACAGCAATTATTAATACTTTAATGTATGTATTTATGATATTTCTAATTACTACAATATATCAATCAATTAAAATGTATTTTAATTCGTATACTCCATTTGATTCATTAATGGAAATACCAATTAATAGTATTAATGGATGGTTATTATATAGTATTATACCAGCAGTAATATGTGGAGCTTTAGGGGCAATACTTTATAGTGGTAGAAAAAATAAAATATATAGTAAAATATTATGTGTTATGCCAGCTATATTTATATTAATTGAAACAACAATATTGTTTATTTCGGTATTTACTAAACAAATGAAATTATTTTCTGCTATTACTGACCTTATATCTCTTATATTATATATAATATTTTTGATGAGGTGTGTATTTAATAAAAATATTAAAAAGGAGGATATATGAGAGAAATATTCACAGGAAATTCAGTAATAAATCAGTTTATACAAGTTATACCAATTACTTTATTAGTAGGGATATTGTATATAATATTTAGATTTTTAAAACTAAAGAAAAATAATAGTGATATTAATTATAAAAGGGAAATTTTGTATTTAATATTTATATGTTATATTGTTGGATTATTTAATTTAGTATTAGTTCCTATAAACTTTTGGAATATCATTTGGTATAATATATTTTATAATTTTAATGAAAATCCGTTTGCAGGAATATTTGATTTTTCATATAATTTTATTCCAACAATATATAAAATAATTATTGGAGAGTATACTCTAGACAGTTGGGGAAAAGTAATGATAGTAGGAAACTTCTTAATGTTTATTCCTATGGGAATATTATTGTCATTATGCTTGGAAAATGTTAACAAAAAGAATATATTTAAATATGCTGTTTTAATACCACTTGCTATTGAAGTTCTGCAATTAGTAGTTGGCAGAAGTTTTGATATAGATGATTTAGTAATGAACTTTTTAGGAATTGTCATAGGATACTACCTAGTGAAATTAATAAAAAAACTAAAAATATTTAATAAATGTTAAT
>HF996783.1 GCA_000432575.1 Clostridium sp. CAG:762 | reverse complement strand
TAGACTAGTACATAAAAATAAAAAGATACGGCAACCTATTTTGTTAAAAATGAATAAAGATTAATCATAGTTGACATTTTCATGCAAATTTAAAAAAGAGTTAGAGTTTTATTAACTCTATCCTCTATTTATTAAATAAGTCGCTATGACTACCAGTTGCAAAAAGTAATAATACTAACTCATTATCTTGTACTTTATAAACTAAGAGCCAATCGGGTTGTATATGACACTCGTAACACTCTTTAAATGTTTTATCGTTTATTAGTTTATGGTTTTTGTATTTTTCGGCTAATTCTTTGCCATTTGCTATAACGTTAAGTACCTCTAAAAATAAATTTTCATCTTTGCCTTGTTTTAATAATTTTTTAAACTCTTTTTTAAATCGGCTAGTATATTGTACGTGGTACTTTGTCTTTTCTAAATCAAACATATTAAGCCTTTAAATCCTTTAACATTTCATACATATTAGTATAACTTTTTGCTTTTACTTTTCCATTTAGTATATCTTCGCCCTCTTGTAAAGCCTCTAATAATTCTTTACTTGGTCTAGGATTTACTACCTCAAAAGGTACACCATCTTTATTAATTAATTGTTTTATTGCCATATTGACGTATGTACTCATATTTAACCCTAAATTACTTAAAATACCAGTTGCTAGTTCTTTGTCTTTTCTATCTACTTGTACGCTTATAGCTGTTGTTAAACTTTCCATAATAACACCTCTTTCATAGTTAAAATAATATCACAGTTTATATAAAATGTCAAGTGATTATATGCTTAATATATTATACTTTATATAAATCTAATATATATTATGCTTTATTAACAAAAAAATATACATAAAAAAGACTAACATTATTATAAAATGAACCTTTTGTCAAGGACTAAATAAAAACAAGTCTAATTAAATTGAATAACCAATCAAAGAAATATAAAAGTGGATTATTTGCTTCTATTTTATCTTCGTTTGGTATATTTATGTTATCTTCTTCTTTTTGCTTTGTAGTGGGCTCATTTGAGCTGGCAGGGGTGTCCTCTTCTTTTATAGGTTCTTCACTAGGTAAAATAGGTTCTTCCTTTTTCCAATCTATCATGCATAGGAATATTTTCTTTCCAAATCGTATTTCCCAGAAGAGTTTATTAGAGATAATTAAATTAATTGAAAATTAATAAAATTAGGTACATTTTAGGTACACATTTTAAAAAACAACATATAATTGTATAGAAACAATTCAACAAAGATAGTAAATAAATCAAGGCTTTATAAGTTTTTTTATTATTATGATTATTTAAATATTGTTTATAACTAATATAAATGTTAAAAAAGAGAAAAATATTTACATATCTTTCTCATAATCACATTTCATACATTTAATTTTATCTTTATGTTCGACTAAGACATCGCCACAAGAAGGGCATTTTTCTGTAATTGGTTTATCCCATGATGCAAACTTACATTTTGGATAATTGGAACATCCATAGAATACTTTACCTCTTTTTGTTTTTCTTTCAATAATGTTTCCATCACAATGAGGACAGTTCATAACTATTACGTCTTCTTTTTTTTCTTTTTGTTTGATATACTTGCATTCAGGGTAATTGGAACATGCGATAAACTTACCATATTTACTTTGTTTTACTACTAAATCACTGCCACATTGAGGACATGTTTCCCCTGTTTTTTCAGCCTCCTTCTTCTCCATGTTGTCAAATGCATTTTTTACTTTAGGTTCAAAGTCCGTGTAAAATTTTTCAAGTAATTTATTCCAAACCATATCATCATCGGCAATTTTATCAAGGTCATCTTCCATTTCTTTGGTATATTCGACGTTGATGATGTCTTTAAAAAATTCTTGTAATTTGTCAGTTGTAACGATACCCATTTCGGTTGGAACAAACTTCTTATCAACAATATTTACATAATCTCTTTCTTTGATTCTGTCTATTATTGTTGCATATGTGGATGGTCTACCAATTCCTAGGCTTTCTAATTCTTTAATAAGTGAGGCTTCGGTATATCTTGCTGGAGGTTTAGTTGAATGCATAGTGTATTCTATTTTATTTGAAATAACAACTCCTGTTTTATAATTTTCTAAATCAGGTAAAATCTTATCAGTATTGTCTTCATATGGTGCATAAACTTTTAAGTAGCCATCAAAAGTTAAGATGTGACCTGTTGCTTTGAATTGGTAATTATTATTATCTAAAATAACTGTGGTCCCTAGGACTTTAGCATCTGCCATTAATGATGCAAGTGCTCGGTGATAAATGAGTGAATATAATTTGTACTCATCATTACTTAAATATTCTTTTACTGATTCAGGGGTTCTGTTAATACTTGTTGGGCGTATAGCTTCGTGGGCATCTTGAACATTTTCTTTATTTTTGTTTACTTTAACATGTCCAACATAGTTAGAGCCATATTTGTCTTCAATAAATTTGTATGTGCTTGCAATAAATTCATTGGATAGTCTTGTTGAATCTGTTCTCATGTAGGTAATTAAACCGACTGTTTCATCTTTTAGGGTTATTCCTTCATATAGTTTTTGGGCGACGCTCATTGTTTTTTTAGATGAAAAATTTAGTTTAATTGATGCTAGTTGTTGCATGGTTGAAGTAATAAATGGAAATTTGGAATTTTGTTTCTTTTCTTTTTTAGTTACTTCTTCTATTTTAAATGTATTTGATAATTTTGATACGATTTCTTTGGCATCACTTTCAGTTTTGATTTCTATTTTTTTGTGGTTGTAACTATCTAATTTGGCATCAAATTCATTGAAATAGGCATCTATTTCATAATAGTCTTCAGGAACGAAAGCATTGATTTCTCTTTCTTTATCGACGATCAATTTTAAGGCAACACTTTGGACACGACCAGCACTTTTGCCCCCTGTTTTGCTTTGCATAAGTTTACTTAATCTAAAACCGATAATCCTATCTAATATTCTTCTTGTTTCTTGTGAGTGTACTAGGTCTATGTTAATATCTCTAGCATGTTTGAATGAGTCTAATATTACATTTTTTGTTATTTCGTTGAAAACAATTCTTTTATATTTGTTTTCTTTTAGATTTAAGGCATCATATAAATGCCATGATATGGCTTCTCCTTCACGATCGGGATCGGTTGCTAGGTAAACAAAATCAGCGTCATTTACGTCTTTTTTTAATTCATTTATTATTTTTTTCTTGCCTTTGATGGGGACATAATTGGGTTTAAAACCGTTTTCAATATCAACACCAAAACCATATTTTCCTGAAGTGGATAAATCTCTTATATGTCCTACTGAAGAGACTACTTTATAATCATTGCCTAAATATTTGCTAATAGTTTTGGTTTTATTTGGTGATTCTACGATTACTAAGTTTTTTGACATAGTTATCATTCCTTTCACATTTATAATTTATAAGTTTTTTCTTTTCTTCGTATAAACACTATACACAAGATTTATTAAGTTGTCAAGGGTGTGTATCTTACTATTTACTATTTTTTGTATAATTATTTTTTTATTTGAAAAAGTTAAGTATTTTTTGCCAAAAACTTAGTTTTGGTTGATATTTATTTTCTTTTTTTACATAAATATTTTCTGTTAAAATTAATTTATCATCTAAATATATTTGATTTTCCCCAACTACATCGCCATTTTTATATTTTCTTTTTTTCTCTAGTTTAATGTTGTTAATGAGTTTTTTAGTTTCTTCTTCTTTTAGGGTGAGGTATACGTCTTTTTTTATATAGAGTTTTCCTTGGTAATAGGTATCTTCGCTTACTTTATAGGTGTTTTTATCTAGTATTTTATATGATTTGTAATTATTAAATGCATATTCATATAGTTTTTTGTGGTCTTCCCAGTCATTGCCATCATTTAGGGTTACAACGACTAAATTGATGTTGTCTTTTGTTGCTGTGCTTACTAAGGTTCTTCTGGCTTTTTCAGTAAAACCGGTTTTGCCTCCGGTGATGTAATCTAGTGATAGTAATTTGTTTTTATTGTGCCAAATATAGGTTTTATAATTTGTTTTTAGGGTGTACTTTTTGGTTTTTACTATTTCTCTGTAGACTGGGTTGTTGTTAGCATAGCTAGTTAGCAAGGCCATATCATAGGATGATGAATAGTTTCCTCCTTTTTCATCTAGTCCTGAGGAATTAACGAAGGTGGTATCTTTCATGCCGAGGCTACTTGCTTTTTCGTTCATTTTTTTAACAAACTCTTCTTCACTGCCACATAAGTAATTGCTTATCATTAAGGCCGCATCTCTGGTGTGAACAAAAAAGCAGTAAAAAGTTTTCAAAATTAAATGTCTGATCTTGCGAGTCAAACACATTTAGTTTTGCATGAAGAATAACCTTTTGATCCGTTTCATCATCTTTTATTGATTCAACCTTTATATCATCAAACATAAGTTGAGCAAGTTCCAAAATCTTCTCATCATCGGATAAAACCATATCATTTATTTTCTTTTTAAAATCTTCAAAGTTCTTTTCACTAGGTTGTTCATTTTGTTCTTCTTCTATTAATTTTCTCTTGTTTTCTTCTAATGAGTTGATTTTTTCATCTAAATCATCTTTAAGAGAGTTATATTCTTTTAGGTCTATTTCTTTTCTCATTCTCATCATTATAAGTTCTTTTTTTTCATTATTTGTTTTAAATAGTTTTTCATCAATCAGTTTTATTTCTTTTTTGTAATCTTTTTTAGCTCTAATATCACCTATCATATCATTTATTTCACTAATTAAATCATCTTGAGATACTAATATCATATTTAATATTTTTTTACATATATCAACCAGTTCCTCATAATAGATTACAGGAGAATTACAACCTTCAGTTTTTTTCTTACCATGTATTCTATAATTATTACAAGCCCAAAACTTTCTTCGCCTTGCCCTATCATTTTTTCCTACTTGATATGTACCTCTTACAAAAGTAGCACCATCATAATAGCAATGCATCAAACCAGAAAATGGAAATTTATTATATTTATTATTTTTATTTATTTGATCGTGTTTTTTACTTCTAGCATCTAATATTTCATTTGCTTTATCCCAAATTTCTTCAGATACTATTGGAGGACAAGTTTCATTATCCTTATATACTATCCACTCATCTTTTTTAAATCTTTTTCTAACTCTATTATGATAATCAACAGTTGTTTCTTTATGAGCACAAAAGTATCCTTTATATTTTGGATTTCTAATTATGTTTTTAATAACTGTACCAGAAATTGGTTTACCAGAATAATTAGTAATTCCATGTTCATCATACAATTTAAAACCTAATCTATGAACTCCTATATTTTCGGATACATAAGTTTCAAATATTAACTTAATTGTTTTTGCTTGTTCCTCATCAATGACTAACTTGCCTTTATTCTTTGTATATCCATATATATTATTGCTACCTGGAACTACACCTTTTTCTACACTTCTTTTATATCCAAATCTTACTCTTTCAGAAAGTTTTCTTATTTCTTCTTGTGCAATACTAGACATAATAGTAAGTCGTAATTCAGAATCTGGTTGAAAGGTGTTAATATTATCGCTTAAAAAGTGAACACCAACACCACATGAAAGCAATTCTTGTGTATATTTAATACTATCCAATGTATTTCTTGAAAATCTTGATATTTCTTTTGTTAAAATTAAATCAAACTTCTTTTTCTTGGCATCATTTACCATTCTTAAAAAGTCTTCCCTTTTTTTAACACTTGTACCACTTATACCTTCATCAACATAACCTTTTACAAAAGTCCAATTTTCTTGTTCTTTTATAAAGTTCTCAAAATACATAACTTGATTTTCTAATGAGTTTAATTGCTCATATCTATCGGTAGATACACGAGCATAAAATGTTACTCTTAATGGTAAATCATAAATACTTTTCCCTTGACTTAGCATATTTCTTATAGTATATAAATCCACTTAAATCACCTCCATTTTTATTTTTATATTCTTATATCCACCTTAATTGGATATGTATATTTTTCTTTGTTATTATCTTGTTGTTCTTTTAATTTATTAATAGCTTCATCACATTTTGAAATTAATGTTTCATACTCACCTATAGTAATAT
Organism: Clostridium sp. CAG:762; assembly: GCA_000432575.1. Lineage (GTDB taxonomy): Bacteria > Bacillota_I > Bacilli_A > RF39 > UBA660 > CAG-762. Next base: position 10,895 of record HF996783.1, on the reverse strand, counting down.
CTTTATTTTGATATAAATAATTAATAATCTTCTTTTGAACTTCTTTTGTTACTACTCCATAAGTAATATTATCGTTCAAAATACATTCTCCTCCTGTTTAAGTGTATTAATTAATAGCTAAAAAAATTAATAAAAAAAGGAGAATGCACCTACACAATTCTCCTTAAAAAATATTAATTTTCAAAGATCCTTGTGTAGATTATTTAATTTTTACATCATAGCTCTTCTAAGCATAAGATAATTTAAAAATTTAAGTAATGAAGTTCATTACTAATTTATTTGTATGATTCATTTTACTATACCTTTTTTTCTTGAATTAAATGTGCAAGATCAAATCCATTGGATTTTGAATCAAAAGTAATCATAGTTATTTTATCTTTAAAATAAGTTTCATTATCATATCTAATAACTATTTCACTAAACACATCTAATTTTTCGTTATATTTTAAGTTCTCAAAATGTGAATCTATATTCTTATCTATTTCATCATAATTGATGCCTAATACATTTCCATTATCTTCATAGCCATCTTTTGTATTTGTTAATCCATTATATAGCATAGCAAAGTATTCTAGTAATATTGTACAAGCATTTGGTGACAATCCAACAGACTCTAAAGTAAATATTTCCATATCATCATCCTTGTTTAAATTTGGATTTGCCTCATTCTTATCATTAATTTGATTATTGTTTAATAAACCAAAAATATAAATCAAAAATTTCAATTTAGTTATATCATTTTGTTTTTCAACTTCTTCAATCAATTTTCTAACATTATCAGTAGTTTCAGTAATATACATAATATCATTCCTCCCTTAAATATTACTTTTAATCTCATAAAATATTTTATTTGTTATCTTTTCCCCAATTATTTCAGTCATCTCTAATTCTTGTGAACCTAAATCTAACTGTTCAACAAAATTATTTACTGCAATAATTGTTGCCACTTTATTAGGACTATCTTCTATCGTACTTTCAATCATATCTTCAACAATATCAAATAACCAAGTTTTTAGTCTGTTATTTAGTACTATTTTTTCTTCCAAGAATTATACGCGGTTAATATTGATTATATTGTGGGATTAACAAATACTAGAAAAAATTTTAAAACTAATAAAGAACTTGACATTAATATAGTATCCGAAAGATTAAAAGAAATAAGAAAATCTTTAAAATACACTATGCAAATGCTAGCTGATAAATTTGATACTTCATCTTCTGCTATAAGTAACTATGAAAATATGAAATATTTAATATTAAGTTCTTTTCTAATCGAATTATGCAAATTTAGTAATTATTCTATTGATTATGTTCTTGGTAGAACAGATGAAAGGAAAATTAGATAATATGAAATTTAGTAATATTAAAAAAATTAGAAAAGAATTTAACTTAACTCAAAAAGAAATAGCAAGTATACTAAATGTAGACAGAACAACATACACAGGTTGGGAAACTGGCAAAAATACAATCCCATTAGCTAAATTACTTGATTTTTCAAATTACTTTAAATATAGTATTGATTATATTTTAGGAACAAGTAAAAATAATAATTTTACTACTCAATTAAAAATAGATCTAGTTACAATTGGTAAAAATTTAAAAAAAATTAGAAAAAAATTTAACCTAACTCAAAATGATATATGTAAATTTTTAAAAATTGCTAAATCAACTTATTCATCTTATTAAACAGGTAAAATATTAATTCAAACACAATACATATATAAGATTGCTAAAAAATTTAATTTTTCCATTAATTATATATTAAAAAAATAGGATTTTAAAAACTTAAAGTCCTATTTTTTATAGTAAAGTAATTTATTTTTTTAAACTTAAAACCATTTTATCTTTGTTTTTTTTTTAGATGATTTTCTAAAGGTTTAGAAACTTCGCCTGTATAAACAATATCTAATTCATGAAGTGCCCTTGTTATTGCAACATATAACAATTTCATATCTAATGAATTTGAAGATGAATAAATATTTTCATTAGCATTATTAATTATTACAGCATCAAATTCTAGACCTTTTGCTAGTTGATTTGAAATAGTGCAAATTCTAAATCTTTCATCACTTAAATCATCCATTTCAGTAACATTAGGAATATGAATTCCTAATGCAGATAAATCATCATTTATATAATTAGAAAGCAAATCCGTTTTACTTATTATCGCTATTGTTTTATATCCTTTTTCTTTATATTCAATTAATTTTTCCTTAATATATTGTGGAATGTTATTTTCTTCTTCAACTTTCATAACATTGACTTCTTCACCATGTCTAACCACTAAATCGGATCTTCCTAATCCAATACTCTCAGCTACATCATCTGCCACATCCATTATTTCAGCAGTTGTTCTATAACTTTTATTAAAATTAATAATATTACCATTATTGTTAAACATTGAATTATTAACTTCAGTCCAATTATTAATTCCCCTATAATCATAGATAGATTGTGCTAAATCTCCGAAAATACTAAATGTTGCAGATGGTAATGTTGCTTTTAAAGAATAAAAATTAAATTCACCTAAATCTTGTGCTTCATCTATTACAACATGCTTTATTTTTTCATAATATTTATCAGGAGAAATCAATCTTTTTATATAAATTAAAGATGCTAAATCTTCAAAATCATATGAATTCGCTTTTATATTTTTCGTTGTTTCTTTTTTTAATTCACTCAAATATGGATATTGATATATATCAAAATCATTAATAGTGCTTAAAAATAATTTATATAATTTTGTTACATTAACTTTGTATTTATTAAAATATTTTCTTAAAGAACTTCGACAATTTTTAGATATTTCCATTCTTTCTTTCGAAAACATATTTCTCATTTTTGTTTTTTCATCTTCAGTTTTGGCAGTTTTAAAAAGTTGAAATGAATAATCATTATATTGACTCATTACATTACTTTGTCTGTTCTCAATCAATTTGCATAATCTATCTATTGTTATTTCAATTCTGTTATATAAATTATTTGAATACCCATTTTCAGTAGATTTAAATACTTCTGCAATTTCTTCGCTAGATAGAACTTGAAAATCGCCTAACATCAATGGTTTTGAAGTAATACTATAAAAATACGCAATTAAAAATTTCTCTAACATATCTTTATATTTCATTGAACACTTAAATTTATCTATATCATTTTTATTTTTACCAGAAATATTAGCAACCACTTTTTCACTTGAAGAGTTAATATTGATTTCCTCATCAATATATTTCTTTGCATACATTTCATAAGTGCATTGCTCAACACCATTAACATCTAACTCTGGCAATACCGATTTGATATATTTTAAGAATACAGGGTTTGGTCCAATTACTAAATATTGATTTTGTTTAATGCTATTAATATAGTTATACACTAAATAAGCAATTCTATGCAATGCTACGGTTGTTTTGCCAGATCCCGCAACACCTTGAACTATAATATTATCTGACATTTTTTTCCTTATAACATCATTTTGCTCTTTTTGAATAGTAGAAACTATAGTTTTAAGTCTTGCATCATTATTATCATTTAAATATTTTTGTAATAATCCATCATTAGAAACCAGATTAACATCAAAGTATTCTTGCAAAATCCCATTTTCTATTTCATATTGTCTTTTTAAAGACATTTCTCCATCTATTCTACCGCTAGGTGCTTGATAACCGCATCTACCAACTTCTGCATCATAATAAAGTGAACTTATAGGAGCTCTCCAATCGGTAACGATAATATTTGTATCTTTCATTACTCCATTTTTGCCAATGTAAATTGTACTAATTTTACCATCATCATCTGATGTAAAATCTATTCTAGCAAAATAGGGATTATTTTGAGATACTTCTAAATTGCTTATATGTAATTTTTTTCTATCTGCAATTCTCCATAATTCTTCCCTATCACCAATGAAATTATTATATAAATTTTTTAAATCTAGTTTTTCATCTTGTAAAATTTCTTTTATAATATTTATAGTTTGTTCTAATTTTACTTTTTCTTTTTCAAATTCTAATTTTTCCATAAAAATCCCCCCTTATTTTAAGTTATTAATATAATTATTAATGCATACTTGACTTAAAAATAATTTTTATAAAATTCATAAATTATAATAGAATATAAATCTTTACTGTCTTCATAAATAAAAATTTATTTATGAACTAAATGTGCAACATATTGCACCATAATTCAATCGTTTTGTCAACTTGAAAATATTGAAAATATTGAATTATAAAAATTGCCATCCAACTATTTAACTTTAAAAAATTACTATTTATTAAATATATATAAAATATTAGTTATTTTTATTTTTTACATTGTTTTCTAGCATCAACTATAGATGATAACAATTCTACAATTTTATCATTTTTAATGTTCTGCCAATATTTATTTGAAATATTTATTTTTTTATTTTTTGGCAATAAATCAACTACATCTTTTGCATCATTAATATAATAAATTCCTTTTTCGTTACCTAGTATTTCTTTAATCTCACTAGTTCCATAATCATTATTAATGATATATGTCGGTAAATCAAATATCAACCCTTCATAAATTCCAGTACTATAAATACCAACCTGTGCTATAGATATTGATTGATAATAGTACAAATCATTTTCTCTATCATTAATTATAGTTATATTAGTTTTATTTAGACAATCGTATGTTGCACCAATTTCATATGGATGCATTTTATATATAATATGATATTCTGGACTATCACTCAATAAATTTGCTAACTCTGATGCAAATTCACTTATATATTTTCCTAAATTAGATTGTGAAATAAATAAAATATTTTTTTTATTACTTTTTAAAAATAATTTTTCATATCCTTTCTTTTTTGAATTTAAATATACATTTCCTATATAATAAATACTATTTTTTGCAATAGGCATATTTTTACAATTTAATAATTTTTTTCCATATGAAAAAACATAATCAGGTGTACAATAATATTTTCTGTTTACATCTTTATATTTTAAAAATATTGGATTATAACGAGTAACAACACCATGTTGAATTTCTATTATTGGAATATTATTATCTTTTGCAATTTTATTTATTAATATTTTAGATGGAAAAGCATCATAAAATTCCAAAATTGCTTTAGGTTTTAATCTATTAATTATTTTCTCATAATTTGTTTTTAATAAAACCATATATAATACTTTATCTTCGGCAACACTAAATATATTAGATAAGTCGCATTGAAATTCATTTTCAATTTTTACTCTTATTTGAGTTAATATATTTTGCAATTTTTTATATTCCTTTTTATTATATTTTTTAAAAAAATATTTTTTGAATCTAAACATGTATTCCATTGCATCTAAAAAACAAATACTTTGTGTTTCAACAGGTAAAAAATGAGACGAAGTATTAGATGGCGATAAAGACCAATATGGATCTTCTAAAGTAATATAGCTATACCTTCCTTTTACTATTTCAATAAAAGGATCAGTATATTTACAATAATATTTACCATTTTTTTGTTTAACTCTTCTAGGATTATTTAAAAATATTAAATCTTTATTTTTCACAAAAAATATCTTCAAACTATTTATTAAAATTTTAATTGAAAATTGTTTTCGTTTCTTCTCTGTGCTTGTTGGAAATAAAGGTTGCAAACTATTCATTATTTGCTCTATTTCAATATAAATATACGTTCTCATAATTTCCCATATATTAATATCTTTAAATTTAATATCAAAAAGATGGTTATCTAATTCATATTTCGTAAATTTATCAAAAAAATTATTTTTCATTATTTACTAAAACAGGTTTTCCGTCAACCAATTCATAATGTTTATTGTAAAAATTATCATAATACATTTCAAATATTTTGAAACCTGAATCTATACCCTTTCCGTCTACTATCATTCTTTTGAATTCATCTATAGAAAACCATCTTGCATCTTGTACTTCACTTGGTTCCAAAATTAATGCATTAACTTCAATATTTTTTTTACATAACCAAACTTCTACAAAATCATTTATTCTTTTATATGATCCTATAAATACCATTTCCTCTTTTCTAGCATCTATTCCCAATTCTTCTTTTAATTCTCTCATTGCACCAGTTAAACTAGAATCTCCTTTTTGGGCTCCTCCTGCTGTTGTACCCCACATATTTGGCATTTTTTTAGCAGTTGCCAATCTTTGTTGAAGTAATATTTCATTTTTATCATTTATTACCCAAATAAAACAAGATAATCTATATTCTCCATCATTTAACTCTTTTCTTCCTTTAGAATAATTTAATTTTTCATGTCTTTCATTATAAACATCAACTAATTCCATTTTATCTCCTACTTTCTTTTTTTATTATATCATAAATTAGTATATTTTTCTATTCTATTCAATGTTTTTTTGCTATCAAAAACTTCTTTCGTCATAGCAGTACACAAACTTTCATTTAAAGGTATTGGCAAACTTTCACTAGAATAAATACAATTATTACATAAATTTTCTTCTAATTTTTTATTTAAATGTTGTCTTCTTAATTCTGTAATAACTTCATTATGCCAACTATCTTTCAATGTTTCCTTGTTCAAATCAGCATATACTAGATAATTTTCAAAATCTGTACAACATGCTGTCAAATAACCTTCACAACTGACATTAACAGTATTAAAAACATAATGACAAGGCAAGATTCTTTCGGCTTTTATTTTGTTTTTTTGTTTCTCACAAGATAAATATTTATTAATTTCAGGCATTAAACCACTCTGGTTTCGTACATTAACAACAGCCACTTCATCACAATAATCAGCAAAAAATGCTTTTATTTTTGCAACCGAATAATCTGTATATCTAGTTGCGATATATGAAACATATATTTTGAATTGTAATTTTTCATTTTTTCTATAATTATATAAAGATTTTAAGTTGGATATAACTATATCAAAATAATTAACTCCATGAATAAATTCATAATCTTTTTTATTTATTGCATTAATAGATAATTTTATACTATCTATACCCGCATCTACTAACTCTTTAATTTTTCTATTATTTAATAAGATAGCATTAGTTGTTATATAAATATATTTATATCCAATATTTTTAGCAAGTTTTATATATTTTGATAAATTATTATCTAACAAAGACTCCCCCGTAGTATAAAAACCTACTTCAATCATACCAAGTTCAAATGCTTCTTTTAAAATTTTTTCTAATAATGCAGGATCTATATATTTTCGCTTTCTTTTCATTTTACTATTAGCGCAAAAAATACAATTACTATTACACTTATTAGTTACTTCAATAAGAAGATTTTTTTTAGGAAACGGCGGGTATAATTCATATTTTTCTAATTTTGAGATTTCTAATAATCTATCATTCAAACTATTCATTTTTTCCACCTAAACTTTTTTTGTATTTTAACACTCTTCCTTGAATAATTGTATTATCTTCATTTAATTTTATTTGATTTATATATTCTCTAATTACTTCTAAACAATTTTTCAATTCTTCTAAATTATCCGTAGCGTGAAAAACTATATCAAAAGTATAATTATTCACAAGATTTTTATATTTTTCACGAATATACATTTTACTATCCTCTAACTTTGAAAAAACATTTTTATTTTTTTTAGGATGAAACCTTATTTCGTTCTCATCAAAGTCAAAGAATATTATAGTTATCTTATTATCATCAGTATATTGCATGTGTAGTATTTTATTTGCAATTTTCCAATCTTCCATTTGTTCTTTTTCATAAATACTTTTTACAAATGAATAATATTTTTCTCCAAAATCCACTTCAAAAAAATCCAAAACATCAACACTTTTCTTTAAATCACTAATTATGTCATTGGCATATTTTTGCGAAGAATTCCAAATTATTCCAACGCTTAACATTTTTTAATCCTCCAATATTCTTAAACTTTTATTTTTTATTTTTTAATAATTTTTCTATTATTATCCAATCTATGTCCTCATCAATTTCATAATAACTACTATCAGGCATTATATATGTTCCAATTCTTCCATAAAGTCTACATTGACCTTTAAGTAAATTTTCTTTTGAAATAATATATATTGACCCATTTTCTGCTAAAACACCATCCCAATCTTGTCTTCTAGGTCTTTTCTTTATATCGTGTTCAATTTCACTAATACTTCCATCATTATTAAACTTCCAATAAAATCTTTTTTGAACTACTGTTGATAAAACGCTATCAAATTTTGGATGTACTGCTATAGCCCCATCAATATCTTTCGTTGTTATCATAGGATTAGTACATTGAATTAAAATTAAATTTGTATAATCTACTCTTTTTGAAAAATCAAGCATAACTGACTCTGTAGTTGCAGTATCAGTGGAACATTCTTCACTTCTATCAATTACTTCAATTTTTTCTTTATTTAATTTATTATACTGTAAAACAACTTTTTTTATTTCTTCTGAATCTGTTGATACAAATACTTTATCAACATATTTACTATTTACTGCCGCATCTAATGACCAGTAAATTAAAGGTTGTCCCGCTATTTCTTTTATATTTTTTAAAGGGATTGATTTACTACCACCTCTAGCAGGAATCATAACAACATAATTATACTTTACCATTTTAACTTCTCCTTATTTTTAATCTCTACATCTAATACATCTTTATTTTTATATGAAAGTGCTTTTCTAACATTATCAATATTTAATATTAATTCTTCAAATTCTTCCTTTGTTAAAGCGACTTTCTGATCCGTTCCTTTTAAACTTTTATCTAATGTGAAATGTCTTTCTATTACAGTTGCACCTAATGTATATGCTGAAATATCTACAGCAGTTCCTATATGATGCCCAGAAAATCCAATACCTTTAATTACTTTACCATATTTTTTTATTAAATTATTAATTTCTAATATACACATATCTTCATATTGTACAGGATAACCAGAAGTGCAAGTATATAAATATAAATCTTTTGCTCTATTTTTATTAATAAAAAATTTCACTATTTTGTCAATATCTTCTTTACTTGTCATTCCCAATGAAACATGAATTTCCCCACTATAATTATCACATAGCCATTCTAACATTTCATAGTTAGAATTACATGGTGATGCAACTTTTATCATTTTGGGATTTAGAGAACATATTTGTTTGGCAGATTTAATATCCCAAACTGAAGCGCTATATCCTATCTTTTTATCATCACAATATTTTTTTAATTCCTTATGTTCGGAAAAGGAAAATTCTAAAAATTTTCTATGTTCTTTATATGTTTTTCCAAAAGCTTCATTAACATTTGGATGCGGGGAATTATAAATATTAGGTTTTCTTTTTTCCCAAGTGTGTATATCTCTTTTTTGAAATTTAACAATATCAACACCAGATTTTTTTGCTAAATCTATCATTAATTTTGCTAAATCCACGCTTCCCATATGATTACAACATAATTCAGCAATAAAAATTGGTCTTTTATAATTCATTTTGTTTACCTCCATAAAATTCACAAATTTCATTATATTTTCTTAATGCTTCAGTTTTCATATAACCCATTTGTTTTTTTTCAAACCAGTCAAACGAAAAATCTCTACTATCAATAAAATAATAATCTTTGTCTACAGTTATTGTAACTCTTTCAATACCAAAATATAAAGCAAGTGCCAAACGATGTGCTCCATCTATAAATAACATCTCTTTGTTTACTACCAATGGGTATTCTTCTATAAATCCATTTTCTTCAAAACTTTTTATTAATTTTTTAAACTCTTTTTCATGTCTAGCCATTCTTTTTGGAATTAATGGATTATCCGCCACTCTAGTTAATTGCATTTTATTATACCAATCCCAACCATAGTCATTTTTTCCGTAGTAACAATCTATTGCTAACATTCTTATCATTATATGAGCATTAAAATAATTATCTTTCATACAGTGTTTAAAAAACCAAAATGTATCAACACTAACCTTGATTTTTGGAATATCAAACAAACTAATTAAATCATTGTTCATTTTTTCCACCTTCTACATTATTGAAATATTTATTATATACATCTCGTACCACACCAGATCCTCCTTTTTTTTCTGATATATACATTACATTTTTCTTAATAATATCTTCAGCGTCTAACGGACATGCACTGAATCCAACCTTTTTCAATAGTTCTAAATCATTAATATCATCACCAATATATGCAACATTATTGTAAGTAAGATTTAATTGTTTTAATAATTTTTCTATAATTAAAACTTTATTTTTGGCATTCATAAAAATATAATCCATTTTAAGTTTTTTTCCGCGATTTTTAACTATCTTTGATTTTTCACCTGTTATTATACCAATTTTAATATTTTGTTCCTTTAGTAACTTAAATGCCATACCATCCCGTGTATTAAACTTTTTTGCTTCATCTCCTGATTCAAAATAATACATGCCTGCATCAGTTAGAACACCATCGCAATCAGACAAAAATAATCTTATATTGTTCATACTGTCTCTCCTTATCTTTTAAAAAAGAGGGCAAAACGCCTATATGTTTTTGCCCTCAAGAAATTTATTTTCACTTTGAAAAATAATCACATTACTAGTTTTTTTGATAAACTCATAGTTTACCCCCTTGCATTTGCACTATATTTTAAACGATTTTTACATATTTGTCAATATGTTTTTACAAAAAATGTGGAATATATTGTATTATGGAAAACATATTAATTTAATATACACTTTTACTTAATAAATTTTAAAATATCAATACCATAGATTATATTCATCCTCTCCCCACAAATTTTCAATATTTGTATTTAATTTACGAATGTTACTCTCTATAGCATTTTTAAAATAACCATATTTATTTTCAATTAAATTGTCATTTTCATCTTTAAATTTTCTTTTTACTATTCTTGGAACAATATAGTGAATTATTTGTATTAAATCTTGATACGAATTATC
>HF996782.1 GCA_000432575.1 Clostridium sp. CAG:762 | reverse complement strand
CATTTTAAACACCTACTTTCTTCTATAACAAATAATTCACAACTAAATATGCAAACTATTTATACATCTACCTTATTTATATGATAAATATATCATATATTTTAAAATAATACAATATTTTTTTATTATTTACAATTTTTTACCTTAAAAAAACTATATACATTAAAATATAAAGTAAAAAGAAACAATTACTTTATATTTTTAATCATATCAATCTTTTCCTTTGTCTCAGTACTTAAATAACTACCAATTACTACCATATCTACTAAAGAACTAAGTTTATATATATTATCTTGATTTATACCACCATCAACTGATATAGTTATATTCTTATATTTATTTCTTAAAAATTCTAATTTATTATAAATACTATTTATAAATAATTGTCCTCCATAACCTGGCATAACACTCATAACCAATATTAAATCTATATTATTAATATATTGTTCTAAAACATCAATATTAGTATTTGGATTAATAGCTAATCCACATTTATATCCCATACCATGTACTGTATTAATTAAATTATTTATATCTTTATCTATTTCTACATGAAATATTATATATTCTATATTCATATTATTAAAACTATTAATATATTTAATAGGATCATTAACCATTAAATGAATATCTAACTTCTTATTACTAATCTTATTTATCTCATTAATCTCTTCTATTGAATAAGCAACATTATTAGTAAAAGTATTATCCATTACATCTATATGAATATAATCTATATCATAATCATTTATCTTTTTTATAAATTCTAATCTATTCTTAATAGATAATAATGATATTGATAACTTCACTAAAACCACCTATTTCTCTATAAAATTCTTATAATTCTCATATCTACTTAAAAGAATCTCTTTATTATTAACTTTTTCTTTAACCTTACATCCATCTTCTTTTATATGCATACAATCTCTATACTTACAATATTCTAAATTATCAAACATCTCTTGCATATTATCCCTAATATCTATTTTAGACATACCATCAAATGTTAAAGAAGAAAATCCTGGTGTATCCACGATAAAACCATCATATATTTTATATAATGATACACATCTAGTAGTATGCTTCCCTCTACCTAAAGCATGTGATATACTATCAGTCTTCAATTTTAAACTAGAATCTAAATAATTTAATAAACTAGATTTCCCTGCTCCACTTTGCCCAGTTAAAACTGAAACCTTATTACTAATTATCTCTCTTAATTTATCTTTATCATGATTTAAAACAACAATATATCCTAAACTAGAATAATAATTAATATATTTATTAATTTCATCTAATTCTTTTTCATTAAGTAAATCTAACTTACTCAAACAAATAATTGGCTTAATATTATTATAACTTATAATAGTTAACATCTTATCGAGTAAATTAGTATTAAATATAGGTTCCTTAACACTTACTACAATTATAGCCTGATCAACATTACTAACAGGAGGCCTTAATAAAACATTATCTCTTTTTTTAATATCTATTATAAACTTATTAACTTCATCAAAGATAACATTATCTCCTACTAAAGGAATAATATTATTTAATCTAAATTTACCTCTTGCTTTACATATATATTCAACATTATTAGCAAGTACTACATAATCATTACTAATATTCTTAACTATTTTACCTTCCATACTACTCCTGTGGTAATAAAGGTTCTATTGGATCTACACTAATAGATTTAGCAACAGTTAACTTTAAAGTAGTTCCTTTTACGATTGTATATCCCGCAGGCTTACCCTGACTAAGTATAGTACCCTCAGGTTTCATTTCTGTTTCCTCATAAGTAATACTTAACTTAATACCATATTTTTCCGCAAAAGCTTCAGCATCCGCTAAAGTATAACCCTCTGCAATCATATCTGGATATGTCTCCACAATATCAGGAATATATAATGTTATCGTATCTCCCTTTACTAACTTAGTTCCTTCTTTAGGATTTTGTTCTATAATAATATCTGCCTTATCTCTATATTCATCAACATTATCAACAGTCTTTCTTTCTACCAAAACATATAATTCATTAACTTTTTCTAAAACCCCTTTAACTTCTAAATAATTCTTACCTACTAAATTTTCTACTATATAATTACTAGTACCAGCAGATTCAATAATAGTTATAGTAGTCCCTTTTTTAACAGTTCTTCCCACTCCAGGAGATGTCCCAATAACCTTACCTTCAGCAATCGTATCACTAGTTTCCATCTTAGTATCAACTGAAATTAAGAAACCTTCTTTTTTAAGTTTTTCTTCCGCTTTAACAACAGTTAAACCAGATACATCAGGTATTTTAACATCAGGCACCGCAGTTAGACTAGGTAAAATAACAAAAACAAAACCAAAAGTTATTACAAGCAATCCAAAAATAGATAATAAAATATATAATAATTTGTTATTTTTTTTCTTTTTCTTATCTACACTAGACATATCATTAATCTCCTCATCTAAATCAGTTACCGTTTTATCTTTCTTTATCTCTTTTTCTTTAGGTAATTCTTTTAAAACTAAAGTATCTTCTAAATCAGTTTCTGGATACGGATAAACATATCTCTTTTCATTTTCTCTACTCAAACAAGTATCTAAATCATTATACATCTCTCTAACATCATTATATCTATTTCTTGGATTCTTTGCTGTTGCTTTTAAAATAATGTTTTCAACACTTTGAGGAATAACCGGATTTATTTTTCTAACACTAGGTATTTTCTCCTTCATATGTTTAAGTGCTATCTCAACAGCATTATCACCCTTAAATGGCACCTCTCCCGTTAAAAGTTCATACATCAAAATACCTACTGAATATATATCACTCTTAATCGTAGGCCCCTTTCCATTAGCTAGTTCAGGGGGTAAATAATGAACACTACCCATAACTGAATTAGTTTGCGTTAAAGAAGTTGCATTCATTGCCACGGCTATCCCAAAATCAGTTATTTTTAAAAGACCATTATCAAGAATTAAAATATTTTGAGGTTTAATATCTCTATGAATAATATAAGCATCATGAGCATGAGCAAGCCCATCAGTTAATTGCTTCATAATATCAATTACTTCAGGAATAGTTAATGCTCCACGTTTTTGAACTAATTGCTTTAAAGTCTTACCCTCAACATATTCCATTACGATATAATGATTTCCCTCTTCCTCACCTACATCATATACTTCAACAATATTAGGATGTGATAAATTAGATACTGACAAAGCTTCTCTTTGAAATCTACGAATAAATTTCTCATCACCAGATAAATCACCACGCAACACCTTAATTGCTACTTTTCTATTTAAAATAGTATCATTAGCTAAATAAACATTAGCCATTCCACCTTCACCAATCGATTTAATAATCTCGTAGCGATCATTAATCTTTTGCCCCTTTACTAACATTAAAAATCACCACTTTCTGTTTGCATATATGCAATAGATATATTATCAGTTCCGCCTCGACTATTACTTTTTCTAATTAGCCTAACTACCTTTTCTTCAATATCTAATTTACCATTTAAAACTTTTTCTATTTGTTCGTTAGTTATCATATTAGTAAGCCCATCACTACAAAGAAAAATGCCTTTTACAGAAGTATCAACATCAAAAATATCTGCTTCAATTGGATTATTAGCTCCAAGAGCTCTCATTAAAACATTCTTTCTAGGATGATACTTAGCCTCCTCTTCCGTGAGTTCTCCTGTTGATACAAGTAAATTTACTAAAGTATGATCTTTCGTTACTTTAACCATTTTATCATTCTTAATAACAAAACCGGAACTATCACCAATATTACCAAATAAAATATAATCATTAGTTCTAATTGCTAAAACTAAAGTAGTACCCATCCCTTTACTTTCGTCATGCTTTTTTGTGTAATCAAATATTTTATTATTAATTTCAGTTACAATACTTCTAATCCATTCTATTGCTTCCTCTTTACTACCCATTGTTTTTAATTTATTAAAAGATTTCTTTATATGTTCCGTTGCTATTGAAGAAGCCACCTCTCCTGCTTTATGTCCTCCCATACCATCAGCAACAGCCATAATATACTCATTATTATCATTATGTAAAATGATTACACTATCTTCATTATGTGTCCTAATCTTTCCTGCATCAGTTAAATAAAATGTCTTCATATTCTCATTCCTTACCTTTACTATAATTAGCCCTCAATTGTCCACAGGCTGCATCAACCTTACTACCAAACTCCCGTCTAACAGTAACATTAATCTTACTTTTCTTAAGTATATCATAAAATCTCATAATTTGCTCATTTTTTGTTCTTCTAAATGAAATATTATCAGTTTCATTATATGGAATTAAATTTACATATGCATTCATTCCTTTTAATAAATTAGCAAGTTCCATAGCATCTTCTAAAGAATCATTAATACCACTTAATAATATATATTCAAAAGTAACTCTTCTATTATTATTATCTAAATATTTCTTCAAACTATCAATTAACTTAGAAATATTATAAACTTTATTAATAGGCATAAGCTTATTTCTTAATTCATCATTCGCCGCATGTAAAGAAATAGCCAAATTAACCTGTAAATTCTCTTTACTAAACTGTTCTATCTTAGGTACAATTCCACAAGTAGAAACCGTTATATGCCTTGCACCAATACTAATACCCTTATTAGAATTAATTATTCTAATAAAACTCATTACATTATCATAATTATCAAATGGTTCTCCAATTCCCATAATAACAACATGACTAATTCTTATCCCAGTAATCTTTTCTACTTCTAATATCTGTAATACCATTTCATGTGTAGCTAAATTCCTTACTTTTTTTAACCTTCCACTTTGACAAAAAGCACATCCCATGTTACAACCCACTTGCGAAGAAATACAAATGCTATTACCATAATCATGATACATTAAAACCGATTCTATTTTCTGTCCATCATTTAATTCAAACAAAAACTTCTTAACTAATTTATCACTTTGTACCTCTAATAACTTTAACTTATCAAAACTAAAATCACTTTGTAATTTATCAATCGTTTCCTTACCTAAATTAGTCATCTCATTTAAATTATCTACTCTTTTTTTATATAACCACTCAAATACTTGAGTAGCCCTAAATTTTGAAATATTATTATCAACAAAATATTTTTCTAATTTTTCAAACTCTATTCCATAAATATTCATATTATTATATCACCTATTACTAATTATTATTATAACATTTAATTAGAAAAAAAACATAAAATTTAAAGAAAAAATATAAAATTTACATACCAAAATTATTTCTTACATAAAAAAAGACTAGTTATCCATAAACTAATCTTTAATTGAGTAAATCGTTTAGGAAGTGTATTCTACCAATTATTTTAATTTTCAAGCAAAATTAGGCTTTATATATTATTATTTTCTAATAACCAATCAATAATGTTTTTGTGAATAATACCATTTCGTGAAAAATCCATTTTATCAAGAGAAAGAACATATCTTGGATAATTATCATCTATTGATTTAAATGCTCCAAATTCTCTTTCTATAACATCATCATTTGCAAGCAAATATGCTACTTGGTAATATTCCTTGATATTATCTTTAGTTGCAATAAAATCTACTTCTCCATCTTTAGTTTTTCCTATATATACATCATATCCTCTTTGTAAAAGTTCATTATAAACAACGTTGTGAACCTCACACGATTTAAAATCGCATGTTTCTAATATCACTATTAGAATTTTCTCCATTTAATAATACCATTATTAATGTAAAGAGACATAAACTTGGATAGTTCCTATCCTATATATAATTTAATTAGACAAGTAATAATTCTATTCCCTTATCTAGTATATTGTTCGCAGCATT
>HF996781.1 GCA_000432575.1 Clostridium sp. CAG:762 | reverse complement strand
ACATTTTTATTGTTTTTATTTATTGTATTAATAATGTCATTAATATCTTTTGGTGTATTAAAACCACCTTTATTGCCACTACCTGATACTAGTATGAATATTACAAATGAGATAACTGCTAATAATATCAAACCTATTATAAAAATATTTTGTTTTTTCATTTCTATCTCCTCCTAATATTTAAATTATATCATACTTTTACCGAAATCGGTAAAAAAATTATTACATTTTACAAAAATTAAATTTTAACTATTTAAGAAGTTGGATTTATTTCAAGTTTTTAGACACATTTTTTGGAAAGATATAGATTTTTAAAATCAATATTTAAGTGTTAACAAATACTGTAGCAACTCAAGTTGATGAAAAGAAACCATATATGGTAACTACACCTAAAACAAAATCTAGTATAAGAAATATTCCTATACCAAAAGTATTAATGGAAGAGATGAAAGTATTATATGAAGTTTCTAAAAGACATTATGGATTTAATGATGACTGGTATTTGTTTGGAGATACTGATCCAATTACAAACGGAAAGTTAAGGCATATAAAAAACAAAGATTGTAAGTTGGCAGAAGTTAAACAAATTATAATATACGATTTTAGACATAGTTGTGCGTCACTTTTAATTAATAGTGGTGCTACTATAAACGTTGTAGCAAAGTATTTAGGACACACAAAAATAGATGAGACATTAAACACTTACTCTCACCTATTTAAGAATCAATTAAATGAAATAATTAATATTATAGACAAACTAAATTAAAATGGGTACCTATTTGGGTACCTAATACATATATCAAATGGCATAAAGCCCTTATAAACAAAGTATCCCACCATATAGACGGGATTTCAGGGGGGGCGATGGGGATTTCTTGGAAAATTTATCATTTTGTCAAATCTTTTACAAAGCATTTTTAGTATATAAAATATAAGGCTTTATCTTATATTATTCATATAATCAGACCACAATTGAGACCTAAATTTATCATTACAATTATATTGTAATTTGTTATATTTAACATTTAGATACGATAAAAATTAGTCCTAAATACTTGACTAATACCAATAAATAAGTGATTAATACAATACCTTTTGAAAGGAGGTATTTGTGTGATTGCTAAAGAAATATTAGAGATAATATCAAAACCCTGGTGTTCTAATCAGGATATTATGAAGATTGCAAATGTTTCTGCATCAACAGCTAGCAAGATTAAAAAGTCAATTGAAAAAGAATTTAGAAAGAAAGAACCTAATAAATTCATGCCTGCTTATTGTATACCCACTAAGGAAGTAATCAAGTACTTTGATCTAGATATAGAATTTCTTAAATCAATAGCATACTTTGATAAGGAGATTAATGATGGATTACCTAAATAGATGCCTTTTACTTGGAAGATATAGATCAACAACAATTATTGATAATAATGTTTCTTGTTTAGTTATTGTTATAAATGATGAAGACGGAGATTTAACTGTTCCAATTATTACTAGCACAGATATTGCACATAAAATAATAAACAATTGTGAAGATAATTCTTTAATTGGTATCAAGGGCAAAATAGATGCTGATGAAAATGGTTTAATAATTAAAGCAGAAAAAATATCATTTTTAAGTCATAAAGAAAGAGCCGATTAATTTCGACTCTTATTTATTTAATGAATTTATCTATATCTTCTAATACATAAGCATTTATATTAACTTTCATGGCTTTATCACTTATCAAAGGTTCATTAACAATAAAGCAATAATCAATTCTCCATTTTTTCTTTTCTAAGCCATAATGTTGAATAATATCCATAATATGATCTTTGCACCACTCTACTCTTTTCATATGCTTATTATAAAAGCTTTTTTCATTATCAGGATCAAACAAATCATGGTATTCATTATACATTTCATACATATTTCTTGATAATTCAAAATTTTTAACTTCACATACAATAATTCTTTTAAACTTTTTAGAGATAAAAAGTACATCAATATCTCCTAATGTATTCTTATCTGAATCATTAATTTTTATACCATTAATTTTACTAACTTTTTTATCTACAATGGAATTTGGAAATGTACACAAATAATTATATACTTTTTCGTTAAAGTCTTCTCCACTTTGTTTGTTTATAATACCAAGGTAAGTTTTCATCTTTTTACTTCTTGCCTTAAATGTAGCATTATTAATTATTTCGAACAAAAAGTATATCGCATTTAAAAGAGACCTATAACCATAAATAATTTCGTCTTTATAAATAATAAGTGGTTTTCTATTTAATGAAAGTTCCCTATTGTTTCTCCATGGAAATACATCTACATTTCGATATGGTGTAGGCGGATTTAAATAATCTTCTCTTTCAACTTGAGATAAGTATAAAATAATTTTATTTAAAGTATCATCACTAACTTTATTATTTATGTGATCTTTTAGTTCTTTTATAGTCGTTGAATACAATGTGTTAAAGTCACCATTTTTATCCTCAGCTATTTCCAACAATGATACAGTTACTTCAGTAAAATCTTTAAATGTAAATCCAAATTCATCTTCAAAAGCTTCTTCAAATCCAGGAATATCTTTTTTCTCAGTTTCATATTGCGATATCATTTTTCGTTTATCTTTTGCTCTGGATCCCATCCTACCCATCTTTGCATTTTTTAAAAAATGGTTTACTCTTATCAAGAAATCTTTATTGTACCCTAATCGATTAGAATTTAATAAGGTTAATGTATTATCGGCCATTTTATAGTTGTAAATATCACATGTATATGCATAATCAATTATTTTGGAAGCTTCTGTTAAAATATATTCAATTTCATATAGCGAAATATCATCGATTCCATCTATTTTAATTGATGAAACTAATTCTATGATAAATTTTAATGCGACTGAAGTTCGATTCAAATCATTTATCTTTTCATCTATCTCTTTTTTTCTATCAGGATAGCATACTAAATCGCTAGCATAATTTGCTTGTCTTATTAATAATGATGATAAATTTTTTTCAAATTCTAGATATAAAAAATCTATTAACTGACGCTTATTATACTTTTTAATTTTCTTCAGAATATTATTGTATAGATGTCCAACGATATCATTTAAAATTTTATAATCTTCTATTTTCCCATAAGGTATTTTTCTGTCATCTTTTAAATATAGTCCTACATCATCTATTATCAAATTTGAAATAGCATTACTAACGTATAAAACACATTCATCATCAAAAGGAAGCATATACCCATCATCATTAGAATTCATAAGAATTAGTTTCTTTTTATAGTTATTACTAAAAATCTGATTAATCAACTCACTTGGATACTCAATTTGATAGATTTCACATATTTTCTTTACTATATTAGATATAAAATCTTTTTCTTTATCATTATCAGTGGATTCGAAATACCTTAAAGAGTTTTTTTCAAAAGTAATGTCTAACTGTCTACTATTAATATTGAATAATATTTTACCAACTTCGCTACTTTTGTCATAATGTGTAACATATATTGATGGATCACAATGAATATTAATTTTAAACACTCCATTCAAATCTTTAAATAATGTTGAAAATTGATTTAACCAATATGAAATCATATCTATAATTAGATTTGTTATATGATAAGAATTATTATCAATATTTTCTTCGCTTAAAACCCATATATTAAATTTATTAAATTCAAGCAAATTGTTTAATTGATGCTTATAAAATAATTCAGGAGCAAAACAAACTCCATCTTCCTTTTTCATCACTTCTAATAAAGATGTTCTACTAAAAAGAGCTAAGTGATAACCATTTTTTATATAAGATTTTAAAATATAATCACTACTATATTCACCAATAAAAAACAATGATGCTTCTTTTGAATCACATTCATCACCTAGATAGAATGATTTATCTCTTTCAGAAAAAAGAGCAACAAAATTTAGTTCAGTAAACAAATTCTTTTTATAATGTTTTAATCTATTTCTAGCAACAATATACTTGTATAAAAACATATTTTCTTCAGACTCATTAATACATATTGACGTTAATTCATATGGAGAAAGCATTAGTAAATTTTTATTAGAATTCAAATATACTGCGCATATAGTATTTCTACCAATAGTTGTCGGAGTAATGATTACTACAATTTTATCTTCTTTAAAACCATGTTTTAATAATTGTTTTTTGACCTTTTTTATTCGATTACTTATATAATTATTATTTATTGAATATTTATATTCCTTGTTAGTTTCATAGTCTTTTCCATCATCAAATAAAACAATATTGTAAAAAGCTATATCATTACCACACAAATATATAGATTCATCAACTATATTATTACTTTCAAGTTCCAATTCAAATTGTTTGCTATCTAATAATTGGAAACCCATGCGTGTAAAATCTCTATGCAAGTCCTGTAAAAGCAAAAGATTATAATCTTTTAGAACATAAATTTTATATGACATGAAAAACTTAATTATCATATCCATTAATAGCATGATAATAACAGTGCAATCTACCAAAACAAATTTCTCACCATATCTAACAAATGGTTTACGATAAAACTTTTGATTATCGAAATCATCTATTTCATCAATACTTATTTCCCCAAATTCAATAACAAGTTGTTCATATTGTTCTCCAAATAATTCAACCATATCTTCTTTACTAAAAGTTACTGTTTCTTTACTGGATTTAAGAACGCTAGCTGAAGGTATTTTGATATCAATATCTTTATTAAAAGATTTTAAATCTTTAAGTTTAATATTTAATGAATTATAAACAAACTCGGATACATTTAGTAAACCCTTAACAACAGTATTAAATTTTCTATAATCTTCATATGGAAAGTCCTCTTTATGGACACCTAATATTTTTAACATATGATCTAAATAATGTGGAGCTAACGTGCTAGCTCCCATAAACAAATGATAATTGCCATAATAAATGACAGGTAATGCAAAAGGAAATTCAGGAGGATCTATCATATATTTTCTATTAAGATTTGAAAATTCTTTAATAAAGTACTCAAGCTTATTACGACTCATGATATTTTCACTCTTAAAATCATCGTGCTTTAATGATAGAGCCGTACTTATAATTGCTTGAAAAATAACCGATTTGCTTTGATTTTCAGGAATTAAAATTAATCCAGATATTTGTGATAGAAAATCAATCATATTATAATTTTTTAATTCTTCCCTTAAACGTTTTATTGCTTCAGCATCCTCTTTATTTAATTTTTCCATATTATTATTAAAAACTAATTCTGGAATCATTATATTCCTCCTAACTAAAAAAGAGCATATTCCATCTTAAAAATGAAACACACTCTATTATTTATTTATATTATACCACTAAATTAGAATTTATTGTTAGACATACTGAAGAATTTATCAAAGAATTCTAATAGTTTATCTATAACTTTATTCTTCTTTTCTTGTCTATCATTATTAGGAGTAAACATACTCATTGGAGGAAGTATTGTTGATACTTCTGTACCATTAGTTTCTACTCTTCCATGTTCAAATGATCTTTGAATAAAGTTGTATGTTTCTTCTTTATTAAGATTCTCTTCTGCAATTATCTTATCTAATTCTTCTTTCTTTTTACTATTCATAAACGATTCAAAATCTGCATATACATTTGAGTCTTGATCTAATGATTCAATAAATGCCATGATTAAATCTTTCTTATTTCTCAAATCTGGACTTGCCATAATTGTCTTTTGAATAGTTAAAAGAATTTCTTTATCTTCCATGTTGCTATCATGATATTTCTTAACTAATCCTAAGATGTAATCAATGTTAACTTCTATAGATTTAATTAATTCCATTTCGAATACTACATCTTCAGTAACATCCGTTTTTTCTTGCTTAGCTTTATTTCTAAATTCATTATAAAGTTCAATATAGATACTATGATAATCTTGCTTATCTCTTTCATTAATTAATTCATTATCTTTGAACTCATCGAATGAAGATAAGATATTTGTTACTTTTAATATTGCACCATATAGTTTAATAAACTCTTTTTGTTCTGCTTCGCTCTGCATTAATACTCCTGGTGCAAATTTAGAAGTCAATTTTTCAACTAATGATTTATATCCCTCAAATGTTTTACCATTATCATCTTCATATCCATAGTAGTAATCATTATATGGTTTTAATAAAACTATTCCGTGAGCTTCCTCATCACCAAATTTAGCTAACGCTTCATTTAGCCTATCTTCTAAATTTCTAAATGACACAATATTTCCATATGTCTTAACACTATTAAGGATTCTATTAGTTCTTGAGAATGCTTGAATTAATCCATGCCATTTTAAGTTCTTATCTACCCATAATGTATTTAAAGTTTTAGCATCAAATCCTGTTAGGAACATATTAGCAACGATTAATATATCTATTTCTCTATTTTTCATTCTTAATGATACATCTTTATAATAATTTTGGAATCTTTCTGATGAAGTATCATAACTTGTTCCAAACATATTATTATAATCTTTAATTGCATTATCTAAGAATGTTCTATCATCTGTACTTAAAGCTTCTGTTGATTCAGAATTTTCATCAATTACTCCATCTTCGCCATTAACACCATAAGAATACATTAATGCCACTTTTAAATTACTATTCTTTAATGCAAGTTCTTTTTTAAATTCAGCATAATATTCTTTAGCCATTTTAATACTTGATACAGCAAATATAGAATTAAATCCATTTATACTTTTCTTTGATTTAACTTCTTCTGCATCTTGTTTTTTAGCAACATCAACTACATTATCTAAAGTTGAATACACATAACTTTCAGAAGTTTTAGTCTTTGTGCTAAAATGTTCAATAATATAATCTGTTATTAAATTAATTCTAACTTGATTATCAAATAATTTTTCTTCATCAATGTTATATACTTTTTCATCTTTAACATCATCAGATATATCTACTCTGCCAACATATTCATATCTGAATGGTAAAACATTCTTATCTGCAATAGCATTTACTATTGTATAAGTATGTAATCTTTCTCCAAAGATTTGCTCTGTTGTTTCAGAGATACCTTTTATTGTTCTAGCATTTTCTGGGAATATTGGAGTTCCAGTAAATCCAAATAAATAGTATTTATTAAATTTCTTAATAATTGTTTTATGCATATCGCCAAATTGTGATCTATGACATTCATCAAATATAAATACTACATGTTTATTAAATACATCGCTTTGTTCATTCTTCTTAATAAATTGAGAAAGCTTTTGAATAGTAGTTATTATTATCTTAGCATTTGGATCCTTCAATTGTTCTTCTAATACTTTTGTTGATGTATTAGAATTAGCTGCTCCCTCTTTAAATCTATCATATTCTTTCATTGTTTGATAGTCTAAGTCTTTTCTATCTACAACAAATAATACTTTATCAATAAAATCTAACTTACTAGCAAGTTGGGATGTTTTAAATGAAGTTAATGTTTTTCCAGAACCAGTTGTATGCCAAATATATCCTCCTGATTTAATAGTTCCATAGAACTTGTTATTATAAGCAATAGTTATTCTATTTAATATCTTTTCAGTTGCAACTATTTGATATGGTCTCATAACAAGTAAATCTTCTTCAGAAGTAAATACACAATATTTAGTTAATACATTTAATAACGTATGTTTAGTAAAGAATGTTTTAGCAAAGTCAATTAAATCTGTAATTCCATTATTCTTTTGATCTGCCCAATATGAAGTAAATTCAAATGAGTTAGATTTCTTTTTTCTTTGATTATTAATGTGAAATTCTCTTGTAGTATTAGAATAATATTTAGTTAATGTACCATTAGAAATAACAAATATTTGAATAAAGTTATATAATCCTGAGCCTGCCCAAAATGAATCTCTTTGATATCTTTCTATTTGGTTAAAAGCTTCTCTTAGATCTACTCCTCTTTTCTTTAATTCAATGTGAACTAAAGGAAGACCATTCACTAAAATTGTCACATCATATCTATTATCAAAATTACCATCATTATTAACATATTGATTTAACACTTGAAGACTATTATTATGAATATTATTTTTATCTATTAAATAAATATTTTTCTTTTCTCCCGAATCAAGAGTTATTTCTTGTTTATAATCTTCTTGAATTAATTTTGTCTTTTCAATTATATAATCATTCTTATTAGCAATTACTTTGGTAAAGAAATCATCCCATTCTCCATCAGTAAAATGATAATTATTAAGTCTTTCAAGTTGTTTTCTTAAATTAAGAATTAATTCATCTACAGAATTAATATTTAATCTTTCATAACCCTGTTCAACTAAAGTTTTTATTAATTCTTTTTCAAGAGCATCTTCACTCTGAAAAGAAGTTGTTACTCTATTTAATCCTTTATATTCAGCAAGTACTGTAGAGTTATCATTTTCACTTATTAAACCTATATTAGTCATTTAATTCACCCAACACTTTCTCTACTTTTGATAAAAATATATCAAGTCTTTGATTTTCAATGTTTTTCTTATAATAATTATAATTATTTGAATCACGCATATTTTCTAAATATAATGAATTTTGAAAATATACAACATCTCCAAATGGTGCATCTAATAGACAGTGACTTAAATCAGTTCCATATTTTATTATTTTTAATTCTTCTATTAAACCATTCAATTCTTTTTTATGTTTAAATACATTATTTAAAACAGAGCAACATTTTAAATATACATTTTGTTCTTTAGTTAATGCTTTTTTATCTGTATAATCATAAAATGCTCCAATATAGCTGAAAGTATCAACCATTTTTTCATATAATTCATTTTCATCAATTTCACATTTATTAACATATTCGATTAATATATTTAATTTTTTTATACTTAAATTAAAATCTTTATTCATCGTTACAAACCTCAAAGCTTAATAGTTTATTTCGATAGTATTCATACTGCTTTCTTCTTAATTTTATTTCTGCAGGAAGACCATCAGATATATCGTTAATTAATGTATCAAATCGTTCTAATATATCAACAATCTTCTTTTGTTCTTCTAAAGAATATAATGGAACTTTAGCTGATATAAACTGATTATTATATAATCTTTTAATAGTTCCGCCATCAGATATATTCCATGGTGAAGTTTGATAAAAGTAATACAAAAACTTATTTAATACTTTGCTTTCATCATTACTTAGCCACACAATATTTGAATCTTGAAAATAGGCATCTTCGCCATCAAATACTACAGATCTTCCTATTGTTCCAGAGCACGAAACTAATATTTCGCCTTTCTTAGGATAAGAAAACCTTTTTTTATAATCATTGAAAATATCATAAGATATATATGCATCAGCTTGCTTACCAAATGTACCGATTTTATAAAATGGAACATCTCCTGAATCTGATGTTTCGTTTTTCATAATTCTTTTACACATACAAACCTTACCTATATCTCCTAAAGTTATATATTGTTGATTAGAATTCTCGCTATTCAAAAGTTTCCCACACCAAAACTCATATTGAATCTTTCTCGCTTCTAGCTCCGCTTCTAGCTCCGCTTCTAGCTCGCCAAATTTATCAAGAATTCTAACTATTTCTTCCTGCACTTCTAACGGAGGGCATGGAATCTTAATTTTTTCCAAATCCGATATATGAACATGTGGAATACCGGCTCCCCTTTTTTTATTATAAATTTCATTTTGTATCATTTTTAGATAATGATATAAATATCTCATATTTAGTTTTTTGGATTTTATAGTGAAAGAATCTGTACATAAGATTGGTTCGTTCCAATAATTTAAAAATCCAGCATAAGCACCCGAACTAGATACTGTTATAGTTTCGCCTTCCCTATTATATTTATCGTTATAAAAAGATGGTTCTTGTCCTCCTGCAATTACCGGAAAATTTCCTTCGTTAAGATTTTTTGTAGTAATTGATTGCCCTCTCTTCATCTCGGATACATCTCTTAACAGTTTACATTCAACACCATTAGGACACAATTCTTTTATTAGATCATTTATCTTACTCATGATAATCAGCCTCAAGTTCCTTGATTATTTCTTCTAGTTCTTCTCTAATTTGTTGTTGTTTAGGTACAATTTCAGCAAGTTTTCTATTTACCTTTTCTATATCAATTTTTTTAGTTTCAATATTTGTTCTTAAATAAGAATTAACTGAAATATTATAATCATTATCTTTAATCTCTTCATAAGTTGCTATATAAGATTTATTTTCTACTGATTTTCTATCTTTTAATAAACTAATTATATTATTGATGTTTTCTTCTGATAATTTGTTTTTATTAGTATTTCTAACACATTCACTAGAAGCATCTACAAATAAAATATTATTATCTGATTTATTTTTCTTTAATACTAATATACAAGTTGCTATTGATGTACCAAAGAATAAATCTGAAGGTAATTGAATGACAGTATCAACAAAGTTGTTATCAATCATGTACTTTCTAATTTTTTGTTCTGCTCCACCTCTGTAAAGTACACCAGGAAATTCTACTATAGCTGCAGTTCCTTTAGGTGATAACCATGATAACATATGCATAGTAAATGCTAAATCGGCTTTTGATTCAGGTGCTAACACACCTGCTGGAGCAAATCGTTCATCATTTATTAAAAGTGGATTAGACTTACCTGCCCATTTTATTGAATAAGGAGGATTAGATACTATTGCATCAAATGGTTCATCATTCCAATGTACTGGATGTATTAATGTATCTCCTCTTTCAATACTAAAGTTATTGTAATTAATGTTATGTAAAAACATATTAATTCTAGCTAAGTTGTAAGTTGTAAGATTTATCTCTTGACCGAAGAAGCCTTCTCTTACATTCTCTTTTCCAAGTATCTTAGCAAATTTTAAAAGTAATCCACCTGATCCACATGCTGGATCGTATACTTTATTAACAGATGTTTTATCCATTATTACTATTCTTGCAAGTAATTCTCCAACTTCTTGAGGAGTAAAGAATTCTCCACCCGATTTGCCTGCTGATGAAGCATACATTGTCATCAAGAACTCATAAGCATCTCCGAATAAGTCAATGTTATTATCTTCATAATCGCCAAAGTTTAAATCCCCAACTGCATTTAATAATTTAACAAGTTTTTCATTTCTTTCATCAACCGTGTTTCCTAATTTATTATCAATAGTAAAATCATCAAATAAACCTTTAACATCATCTTCTGACGCTGTTCCTCTTGCCGATGATTCTATGTTATTAAATACATTTGAAATAACAACATTTAAGTTTTCATTTTTATCTGCACCTTTTCTTATGTTGCAGAATAATTCACTTGGAAGAATAAAGAATCCTTTTTCATCAAGTATTTGTAATTTTCCAAGTAATGCTTCCTCATCAGAAATATTTCTATATTGAAAATCTGTAATACCTGCTTTTCTTTGATTTTCATTAACATAATTTTCAATGTTTTCTGATATAAATCTATAAAATAATAATCCTAAAACGTATTGTTTAAAATCCCATCCATCGACTGAACCTCTTAACTCATTTGCAATTTTCCAAATTGTTTTATGAAGTTCTTCTCTTTCTCTTTCCTTATTATTCATATCATTACCTCCATTAATTCCACTTTAATAAAAACACTATTCCAGCAATTATCAAACCAACAATAATAGGTATTATTATATTAGTAAGTATATACTTTTTATCTTTTTCTTTTTCTATCTTATTATCACTACCGATAATTGATTTATTAATTTTATTATTATTTCCTATTTTAATCATTATTATTTCCCACTTTGCTTTTATCTATTTTATTATTATTGCCAATCCTAACGGAATTGTCATTATATATAATTTGTAATAATGCTTTTGTTATGTCTTTTTTATCTTTACAAGTTTTAAAGTCTATATAGTACTCATCAAGATTACCATATTTTTTTTCTAGTTTTTTAAAAATTTCTATTAATTTGTCCTTTAACCAGTGCAATACATTAGTATAACCATACATACTTAATTGTAAATTGGCGTGTGTAACTTCTGCATCATTAATAAGGGCAACAGAGTTAATATATCCAATATCAATTGGTGATAACAAGCAATGCATATCAGATTCCTCTTCAGCTTTAGCATATTGGCATATTTCAGCAATACTATCTCTTACTTCATGTTTACATAATTTCTCTTTATCTTCAAAAGGCACCGGAATATCATATTTGCTAATAATCATAGTATAGGTTTTAACTGTACCTATTATTGATGCATTAATCACTCTGTATCTGGGTACACCAACATTTTTAGGATATCCATTCAACTCATAATTCAACCAGTTTTCAATTTCCTTATCATCCAAATCTTCTAGAAGTAATGATAACAGCTGAAATGCTTTTTTTACATCAATTTCATCATTTATTAAATCTATCAATATCTTGCTTCTCTTTTTCATAACCAATGTACCTCCTTTTCTAAGTTTTAAGCTATTTTCTCCTACTCATAATTATACCATAAAAACATCAATTTTTAGATATTTGACTAGATTTTTATTACAAAATTTGAATTTTTGTATGAATATGTTGACTAATTCCAAAATTTAAGCGATTAATGCATTACGGAGGTTATAATGATAAGAACAGAAACAGATGAAGATATAACTGATGAAGAATATATAAAGGTTTTAAAACCATTTGTTGATAACTATGATGAATATCTAGAAAGCTATGTTCTTCCAGAATTAATATCTAATTATATTGCTAATGCATAATGAAATTGAATATAAGAAAAAATATAAAGCTATTTATTCTATTATTAGATTAATAAGAAATTACAAATAAAAAAATCTCGTATTGGCGTACGAGATATAGGAATATTCCAAGATGATGTTTTACGGTCTGAAAAACTTTAAAACAAATTCACTATAATAGATATAATTATATTTTTTGGCTTTCCCACTTAGATTATAACATAAAATAGTAGTTTCTTACAAATCTTTCATTAATTTAGTCATATTCCTACAGAAAGAAACGATGATTAAAATGCCTGTATATAAAGATAAAGTTCCTGCTAAAAGTGGAAAGTACTGGTATTTTAGAACAAAATATAAAAAATTAGATGGAACGGGAGCTCAATATCATTCTAAAAGATATATGACAAAAAGAGAAGCTCAAGAAACTGAAGCTGAGTTATTAATAAAATCACAGAATGAAGCAAGTGTTTGTGCATTTACATTTGGACAACTTATTAATTTGTTTATTAAAAACAGATCCACTATAGTTAAGGATACTACTATGTATGGTTATAGAAATAAACGACCATATTTAGATATAATTTCAAATATTAGATTAAAAGATTTTAATATTAAAGTATACGAAAGATGGAGACGATATATAAATAGTTGCAACTTATCTACCAGATACAAAAATGATATTTAAAAATTTCTTAAATCATTATTAAACTATGCTACTGATTGGTATGGCTTCAGCTTTATACATGTTTATAAAAAAATGCATAATTTTAATAATCCAAATGAACTTCCAAAAGAAATGCTATATTTCACTTATGATAAATTTCAAAAATTCTTATCTGTAGAAAAAGATATTAAATTTAGATGTGCATGGCAACTACTCCACTACTGCGGATTAAGAATTGGAGAACTAAAAGGTATAACTTGGAAAGACATTAATTTTGGAAATAGAACTGTAAGCATAAATAAACAAATAACTCAGTAATCATGTCGCTCTAGATGGACATTCTCACCACCAAAAACAGTTAGAAGTAATAGAGTATTGCCATTAACAAAAGTACTCTTAACTGACCTAAAAACACTTAACGAAAGTGATTATGAATTGTTATTTGGCTTTCAGGATACTTACTTTGTAATTAGTGATGTCGCTCCACAAATCAGCAATACTATTACAGGTAGAAAAAATCGCAATTGTGAACTTGCTGGTGTTAAGAAAATAATGATCCATGACTTTAGACATTCTTGTGCTTCTTTATTAATACATAAAGGTGCTAATATTATTACTGTTTTCAAATTTTTGGGACATACAAAAATAGAAGAAACGCTTAATACTTATACTCATCTTTATAAAAATGCATTAACTGATATAACATCACTTATTGATGAAATGAATGAAGACCAGGAATAAATCCTAGCCTTTTATCTTTTAAATCTATATTTTGTATCTTCTGCATACTCTAAAATATCACAATTAATTAATTGATTGATTATATCTAAAGCTCTTGATTTTTTTACTCCAAATGCATTTTCAACTTTTTCCCTATTGAAAGGAGTATCATATCCATATTCATTAAATAAGTTTTCCAAATTTGCCAAATAATTTCCTCTAACTTTTCCTGAAAGATTCTTATACATTTTTACAATAAAATAATCCGAATCATTAGTAATAATTATTCTCTCTCGTTCTGTAACTTTGTTCTCTTTTACATATCTTTTATTTGGAAAGATAACAGTAAAGCTTGATACTCCAGATGTAAACTTTGGTTTCATTGAACAATCTGAATAAGATTCCAAAATTCTTGTTATTCCACTTCCTCTTCTATCCATATAATGTAATCTACCAAATAGATCTGAAATAATTGTATTTCTTCTTAATGACGGAATTTTAGTTAAATCTAAATCTTGTATTTGACTGCCATCAACCATTCCTCCTGGTGATGTAATTTCAAGTCTATCATCAAACATATCGATGTGTATTTCAGAACCCAAGATTTGATAATCCCTATGTATTATTGCATTAACTAAAGCTTCACGAACAGCTTTTGTAGGATAGTCCTCAAATTCATCTCTATGCATACCATTTATTTGCCATGATGTTTTTGAATTATTTTTTATAAATGTTTCTGCATTAGCAAGAATACTTATTATGCTTCCATTGTATTCTTTATCGTCTTCAGCATCCCCCTCAACAGATCCTTTTACAGTTCCCTTCCATTTTGTACAAAAAGCTTTTGATTGCTTTAACAATCCTTGGTCAGATAGCAAAAGCCCAGCATTAGTAACATAACCATCTTTATTAACCAAATTAAATGAAAGATAATCACGATCTTTATTAACTATAACATTTGCTTCTTTTTTTAAAGTTGCATCCAGCAATGTAAAACTAACATCATCTATTTTATACTCAGAAGCAATTGCATCAAATGTTCTATTTTGGCCTTTTAAAATTAAACTTTTCAATATATGATCAGGTGCTTCTATACTTTGATCTCCAGCTCTAATATAAGCAGTTTTTCTTCCATCACTGCTATAATAATATGGTGTTTCAGGGCCATCTCCAACTTTGACTTCTAAAAAATCTTTCTCATCTTCCTTAAAAGAATTTAATTCATATCTAGGAACAGGAGATATTTTGGAATTGACTAACTCTGTAATTTTTGATGATACTTCAGATATATTATCTAAACCTATCGGTTTTTTATCTGTATCTCTTACACCATATAACAAGATTCCTCCTTTTGTATTTGCAAAAGCAGATACTGTTTTTAACCAACTCTTTGGTTTATCCGTTTCTAGACTCTCTTTAAAATCTATATAAGTAGATTCAACATTTTCATAATCTGATAGTTTCATTACATCATCTCCTCGAATATAATTATACAACAATTGATTTGTTTTTTTATGTCGAATTGAGTATTTTTTAAAATTTCCGTATTAAGCTGGATTATTTGCAATAAAACTGCATAACGTCCATACATAACCGGACGGCATTTCCATATATAACCGGACGACTATTTTTTTGTGTTATATAATAAAAAATAAATTGCTTCCATATTTATCTGGACGGTATTTCCATAGAAAACCGGACGTTTTTTTATTTTGACACCAAGTAAAAACCAATAATTTCCCTTATTTAATAGAATAAAATATGTAAAAACACTAAATAAAAATGGACCAAAATTGGACCAAAAATTTCATTTTTAAAAAATGCAAACCTTTATAAATACTGTTTTAAATCAAAAAGTGGAGCCTTTCGGCTCCTTCAGGGGGTTTTGGTTGAATACACTCTTATAATCTTCCAATAAGAGTGGACATATATCTATGTCATAATAATCATATTATAAAATTCAAAAATATGCAAGTGTTTTTTTGAATTTTTTAATTTTTTTTACTCACACACCTCCACCTTTTAAATTGCTATAACTCATTACCACATTATAACATCACATCAAAACAATCCTTAAAAACAAATATTTTTTTACATAAAATGTCATTTTTATTTATTATTCCATGTTATTATTTACTTAAATTG
The DNA here is from genome assembly GCA_000432575.1 of Clostridium sp. CAG:762. GTDB lineage: Bacteria > Bacillota_I > Bacilli_A > RF39 > UBA660 > CAG-762. Next base: position 47,951 of record HF996781.1, on the reverse strand, counting down.
CTAACTAGTATATAATAACATTGGAGTTGATTATATGAAAAACACTAAAAAAAAGAAAAAAAACAAATATATATTTAATAAAATAACTTTCATTTTATTTACCATATGTAACATCTATCTAATAATTAACATCTTAAGTTTCGTTGGCATCGAAGACATAATTAGATACATAGTTATAGTTATTCTACTATTAATTAACATCATCTTCTTCATAAGATTAAAATCAAAAAACATTACCACCTCAGTCATCATGATTATCTTAAGTATCATCTTTCTATTTATTTCTTATAATGCCAACAAAGTATTAAATATAATAAATAATTTTAGCAAAGACAAAGTTACCTATTCCACCAGCCTAGTTACCTTAAAAGAAAACAACCTAAAATTAAATACAATCAAAACCATAGGTATTCTAAACGACGAAACTTCTATCGATGGCAACATCTTACCCAATAAAGTAATTAAAGAAAATAATTTAAACAGAGTTACCATCAAAAAATACGATCAATTCATTCATATTTTAAATGACCTATATGATAACAAAATAGATGCTGGCTTCCTACCAAGCAATTATGTTACTAGTTATAACAGCATTGATAAATATACAAACATCAGTAAAGAGACAAGTGTTTTACTAACAAAAAACCAAACCGACAAAACAAAAAACACCACCACTTCAAACAAAAAATTAACCGAACCTTTTACCCTATTAATCATGGGTGTTGACTCGGAAGCTGATGAACTCGCCAAAAACGCATCATTTAACGGAGACGCCTTAATATTAGTAACGTTCAACCCTAATACTTTAAATGCCACGATGCTATCTATACCAAGAGACACCTATGTCCCCATTGCGTGTTTTAAAAATCAATACGAAAATAAAATAACCCATGCAGCTTGGCAAGGAGCACCATGCATGATGAAAACCATCGAAAATTTTCTAGACATCAAAATAGATTATTACGTAAAAATCAACTTTAAAGGAGTCGTTGACTTAGTAGACACACTAAAAGGCATTGAAGTTGATGTTCCTTATAATTTCTGTGAACAAGACAGCAAAAGAAGATTTGGCAAACACACCATCTATGTTGAAAAAGGAATACAAACATTAAATGGAGAACAAGTCTTAGCCTTAGCAAGACATAGAAAAGAAACTCCCGAACAATATGCATGTGGCAAAAAATACTTAGGCAATACCCTATCAGACGTAATAAGAGGACAAAATCAACAACTCATCATCAAAGGCATTTTAAACAAAGCCAAAACGCTAAATAACCTAAACGATGTTTACAGCATCCTAGAAACTATTTCTAAAAATATGGATACCAATATGTCCACCAAAACAATTCTATCCCTATACGACATCTTCATGGATGTAGTTTCCAAAAAAAGTGAAAATACAGAAGCCATCAATATTGAAAGACTCTACCTAAGTGGCTATGAGCAATACATATATGATGAAAACATGCAACTAACCCTATATAACTACATTTACTATCGTGGTAGCCGAGATGATGTTAAAAAAGAAATGAAAATAAATTTAGGACTAATCAACCCAGAATTAATAAAAACCTTTACCTATACAACTGACGAAGAATACGAAAAACCATTAATCGGTAGAGGAAATTATAAAATAGTAGATTACATCGAAACACTACCCAACTTCAAGAACAAAAGCAAAACTGATGTTATCTCATGGGCAAACAAACACAATATTAATGTAACATTCAAAGAAGAAGAATCTAGTATCCAAGAAGGACTAATCATAAATCAAAATTATCCTTATGGCTACCGTGTTAAAAATATCAAAAATAATCTTATAATAACAGTATCAAAACATTCAAATACCAATGTAGTAGAAGAAGTTACATATTATGACTGCACCCTAGAAGAAAACAAAGATAAAAATTTATGCCTTTTCCCTAATTTCACAGATAAAACATTATTAGAATTTAAAAACTGGTACAATAAATTAACCAAATATAACATTAACATCCCTTCACCTACTTATATAAAAATAGACGAAAACGACCCTCAATATAATGAAGACAAAAAAGGCATGATAGTTAAACAAAATATCAAACCAAATACTACCTTATCAAAAGTAGATGAAATAGTTATCACTTATATAGAAGAGTAATCATTACTGAAAAAACCCGTTTTCTAAACATAGAAACGAGTTTTTTTATATTAAAACAACTATTCTTAATTTAATTTCTTATACTTCTTATCAATAAGTGAATACAAATAAATATTAACATCCTTATTACTAATACTCTTAATATACTCCATATATCCCTCTAATTGCTTCAAATAATTTGTATCATCAATATTCTTCAATTTATAATCAATTATATCTATATAATTATCATACTCTAACATCAAATCAATAATACCATGCCTCTTAACTAAATCATGATTATATATAAATTCATATTCTTTATAGATCTTAGCATTACCTATATTTTTAAACAAATCACTACTTAATAAACTACTCACCTTATCTCTAATAAAATAATCCTTTATTATATCCAAATTAGGATGTTTCAAATCAATTACCTCAAGAATATAATGCAACCTTTCCCCTACTTCCAATAACTTCTTCTCGTCATAAGAAAAAATATTATTAGTCTTCTTAGAATAACTTGATTCCTCTATGTAACCATTATCTATTACTAATTCATTAACCTTCAGCACTTTAGCATTATCTGCTCTATAAACATCATTTTTTCCATAATTATAATCCCTAGTAATATTTATTTTACTAATATCATAATCAGTAATATTATTAGATAAACAATCCCTAATACTTAAAATAATATCCCTAAAACTCTTAAATTTCTTCTTCACATCACTCTCATATATATCATTTACTATAACTATCATTTTTTCCTTAGCCCTAGTCATAGCCACATAGAATAACCTAATTCTTTCACTTATTTCCTCATTATAATAATTATCCTTAACCATCTTACTAATAATCGTCCTATTTATTCCATTGTCTATATAAGGCATAACTATTCCATACTTATTATCATAATAAAACTTATCAGTAACATCCCTTAAATTAAATTCCTTAAACAACATATTATAATAACATATATTATATTCTAATCCCTTAGACCTATGAATTGTCATTAACTTTACCCCATTAGTAAAATTATCTACCTTTAAATATTTCAAATCTATTCCATTATCATTTATTCCTTTTAAATAATCATATAATTCACTCAAATTATAATTATTCATCTTCAAAAATAATTCTTTCATATAATTAATATCGCTTAAACAATCACTGATATTACCTATTTTAATAAGATTATCATAAATATTGAAATCATCAATTATTAAATCCAAAACACCACTTATTGTTAAATAATCTACCTTCCCAGCAATATCCTTAACCCTATTAAATAAACTAGTCTCATAATACTTATTATTCATAACCACATCAAAAATATAATCATCCTTATATTCTACTAAAAAACTTCTAGCTATACTCACATATAAATACTTAAATTCCTCATCATAACATTTACTATATACTTTAATAATTAAACCAATAATATTTTTAATAACCGTATAAATAACAGAATCATTAATAACACTATCTTTATATACTATTAAAGGTATATTTAAATACTTAAATATTTTCTTATATAAATAACTATTAGTAATACGATCCACTAAAATAACAAAATCACTATAATCAACACTTCTTAATTCCTTTTTATTCTTATCATATACTTGATAATTATTTTTAATCTTATTCAATATATCATTAGCAATAATAAATATCTCAGTTTCTTCCTTAGAAAATTTCTTATCCTCATTATAATTATATATCTCTAAACTATTATTTTGTTTAGCCTTAAAAGCATTATATGTAAGATTACCAAATATCATACGATGCTCTTTTTTATAAGAAGCACCACCCATATTATCATTCATGATATAATCAAATATCAAATTAATACCACTTATTACCTCTTCTCTTGACCTAAAATTCTTATTTAAATCTATCTTAATACCACCATCTAAATTAGCATAATTATCATACTTATTCTTAAATATATATAAATTAGCATTCCTAAATTTATATATAGACTGCTTAACATCTCCTACCATATAAGTATTATTATTACTAATATTAGAAATAAATAATTCCTGTAAATCATTAGTATCTTGATACTCATCTATCATTATTTCATTATAACTATTCCTAAGTTCTTCCTTAATATCATCATTTTCACTTACTATCTTAATAGCTAATTTTGCTATATCAGTAAAATCATATAACTCATTTTCTTTCTTATAATCATTTAATTCTTTATCCAATTTCAATAAAATAGATACTATAACCTTAGCATAATCTTTAGTTAATAAAATCGTTTCTTTTATATGATTAACATCATCATATATAGCATATTCCTTTAATTTATCTATATTATTTTTTATTTCTTCCTTTAATTTCTTAGCCTCATCCCCTGTACCTCTTGGAATCATAGGAAGTTTTATATTAATATTCTCCTTAATTGAATCATAATCATTAGCACTAAGCAAATTAATCATACTAGTTTCTAATTTTAAATAATAATTACTATCTACATAACTAGATATATTAGTAAGTAATTCCTTTATCTCATCAATTATCTTATTTAATAACTTAGTATACTCTAAAATCATATTATCTAAAAAAGTATCACTATAATAATTATTTAAATAACCATTTAAATAATCTATTTTATCATATTTCATATCTAACTTGTTACTAATTGTTAAAATATAATCTTTTATTTCCTTATCATCTTTAATACAAAAATCTGTAATTAATTTAATAAACAAATCATCATCTTTACAATAAAAAGATTCAAATATCTTATCTATTAATTCAATCTTTTTTAAATCAATGATACTACTCTCAGCAATCTCAATATTATTACTTACCCCTACTTTATAATGATATTTCTTAACAATTGATAAAGCATAACTATCAAACGTTGTAATAAATGCTGTATCTAACAAATTAAGTTGTTCTTTTAAACTCTCATCATCCTTAATAGATTCTCTTATTCTATCCTTCATTTCCTTTGAAGCCATATTAGTAAATGTCAAAATAAGTAATCTCGTAATTGGTACTCCACTTTTTAGTTTCCTAATTACTCTCTCAGTAAGTACTGCTGTTTTTCCACTTCCCGCTCCCGCAGAGACTATTATATTTGTCCCTTCCTTATTAATGGCGTCAAGCTGTTCATTTGTCCACATCGTAGCCATATCATCACATCCTTAAAATCATTTTATCATAATTAAAAGAAAAATGATAGTTTTATATCTATCATTTAATACACTAATTAATCAGTAAATCCTAACTCTTTATTATTCCAACTATTAGTACCATCACTACTAGCCCACATATATTTATAACTTTCGTTTTTACTAACAGCATCTCCTAAATAGAACTTACCATTCTCATTAGCAACAAGTACAAATTCAACTGCACCATCTTTCTTATAATAAAATGAACATCCTTCACTTACCTTTGTCCCTAATTTAAATTGAGCAGAACTTTGTTTAGCCACTTTAAAGAAACCTTCATCTAAGCATTGCTTTGCTTCTGTAGCTTCATAACCTGTTAATATTTTATCGCTTTCATCAGCAACATTATCCGCTAATTTTGTTTCATTGTACCAACTTTTTAATGATGATGCACTAGAATCAAGCGCACTCTTCTTAGAATTATCAACAGCATTAAATATCCTTGGAGTAGTAATAGCAATAATAATAGCCAAAATAACAATAACTGATAATAGTTCTATTAAAGTAAAACCTTTACTATTTAATTTTTTCATTATTAAATCCTCCTTATCCTAGATAAATTATAGCATTATATTTTATAAATAGCAAGATTATTTTTACTTTTTTTAAATATTATGACATTTGCTATTCGCGTTATCAGTAAAAGATTTTTTTATTATATAAATTATCATATAGAAGTAAACTTAAATTCATTATTTTTTCATAAAAAGATAATTATCTTTAGAAGTATAACTATATTCTATCAAAATCACATATAAAAATCTATATTTTATAATGTTTTAATGTACTAGCAAAAGAAAAAAACAGGCATAAGCCTATTCAGTTCTAAGTGCTATAACAGGATCTTTCTTACTAGCCATATGTGCTGGTATAGAACCTCCTATTACCGTTAAAGTAACACTTATAATTATTAAAAGCAACGCATGTAATGGATTCATTTTAGCAACATTATCTAGTCCTGTAGCATCTAATATTATCTTATTGGTAGGAAATACTAAGATTCTAGCTATAAATATACCTAGTAATCCTGATACAGTACCTATGATAAATGTCTCCGCATTAAATACTCTTGCAATATCTTTTTTTCTAGCACCAAGAGCCCTCAAAATGCCTATTTCTTTAGTACGTTCTAATACTGAAATATAAGTAATAATTCCTATCATAATAACGGCTACTACTAAAGAGATAGAAGAAAATGCAATAAGTACTATCGTAATAGCATCCATAATACTACTACTCATAGAAGATATTAAAGCTCCTAAATCAGTATATATAATCTTATCTTCCTCATTTAAATTCTTATTATAATCATCCAAATAATTTAATATCTTATCCTTAGCATCAAAATTTTTAGGATAAATATTAATAATAACAGGAATACTACTACCACCTAAATACGACATCATAATCTCTTTAGTATTAGTACTATCTTCTCCTTCTTCAAAAGGTTGCCCACTTAAAACATTATAATTTAATTCACTCTGTGTTTTTACAACACTAGATTTAGAATTAACTTCTATCACATAATCAAGTAAATCATTTGTATAAGAAAGTCCATAACTACTACCCAATATCTGTTTTTTCTCTTCCTTACAACGTATAATACCAACCATTTTCAAATTCAAATTATTTTCCATATTATATAACTTTTCAAAGTCAGTATTAACAGTATAAAAATTACCCATCTTCTTATAATAATCATCATTGAATACTAATTTAAGATTAATTTTTTCTATCTCATTAAAATCAAGTTTATCCTTAGTAGCATCTAATCCTAAAGCCATAAGAATCTTCTTACTAATACGATTATTCTTATCTACTACCAAAACAAGTTCTTCTTTATTCTTAGGTAATCTTCCATATAATAAATCATAATTATCTTCTAAAACTCCATTTATATCATTACTATCTAATTTCTTAGGTATTGATACAAACTCTAACATAGATAATCCCAAAGGAGCATATACACCATTCTTCTTAGTAATTATATTTAAATTAGTATACCTAGTATAACCAATTCCATTAACTAAAGTTTTATCTAAGCTCTCAACATAATCAATATATTCTTGATTAAAAGTATTCTTATGTGTCAAAGTTTCCTTATAATCTTCCATTGGATATATTTCCTTTTTAGAAGTAAAAGTATTCTCATCACTCTTATTTGTATCCATTAACTTATTAACAGTTTCCTCATCCATCGATACTGATGTCGAAGATATCATAATAGGCATTGAAGATAAAGTGTTTTCTTCAAACTTATCTACTTCTATATTAAATCCATTTGATAAAGACAAAATCAAAGCAATACCAATAATACCAATTGATGAAGCAAAAGCCGTTAGTAATGTTCTACCTTTTTTAGTAATAATATTTTTAAATGACAATTTTAAGGCAGTGAAAAAACTCATTGATGTCTTTCTTATTTGATAATTACTATCACTTTGTTCTTCTTCTTTAAATGGATTACTATCACTTATTATTTCACCATCTTTTAATCTAATAACACGACTAGCATAAGTATTAGCTAACTCTTCATTATGAGTTACCATAATTACTAATTTCTTTTTACTAATCTTTTTAATTAATTCCATTATTTGAATCGATGTATTAGAATCAAGTGCCCCAGATGGTTCATCTGCTAAAATCAAATCAGGATCTGTTACCAAAGCCCTAGCAATTGCCACTCTCTGAGTTTGCCCTCCTGATAATTGATTAGGCTTTTTATTAATATGTTTCTCTAAGCCAACACTTCTTAGTGCCTCAACCGCTTTTTCTTTTCTAATACTAGCATTTACTCCACTTAATGTCATACCCATCTCTACATTTTCTAAAATAGATATATGACTAATCAAATTATAACTTTGAAAAATAAAACCAACACTATTATTACGATAAGCATCCCAAGTACTATCTTTAAACTCTTTAGTAGATACATCATTAATAATTAAATCACCAGTATCATACCTATCTAAGCCACCAATAATATTAAGTAAAGTTGTCTTACCACTTCCTGATGGCCCCAAAATAGCCACAAACTCATTTTCTCTAAACTTTAAATTAACATTATGTAAAGCTTTTTGATAATAATCCCCTGTTTTATAACTTTTACAAATATTCTTTAACTCTAACATAATATCCTCCTTGCTATTCCACATTAAGTATAACATATTTATCTTTTTTTTACTATTCATTTTGTACAATATTTTCTATTTTTTCTAAAACCCCAATACTTTCAACAACACTAAAAAAAATTTTTAAAGTAATTCCACTTTCATTAAAAGTATCTTCTAAAATAAAATAATTCTTAATATACTCATCATCTTCTAAATTCTCACTTATCTTATTCTTAGCAATATCTACCATCTTATTAATTAACTCTTCCTTAGTATAATATTCGTCAATTACCTTTAATTCATATTGCTTTTCCTTAACAAACCTTATAATATTATAATTATCTTTTAAAATAACCTTCTCACTATATTTAAACGTATCAAAATGATTAAAATCAAATATTGAAAACCTTTTATTTAAAAATTTAATAACATAAACTTCCTTCTTCTTACCAGTAGCACTTTCTTCCTTATAAATATATGGATGAGTAGCCTCAACTTCATACCATACTTCTCCATATACAGTCCCACTAGCATTTGTTAAATTAACACTACCATTAGGCAAAATAACATTAGAAGATATTATAACTTCTCCTTTCCTAACATAATCATTAGTATTCTTTAATATAACCCCATGACTAGCCTTAACCTTACTAATAATAGCATTCTTAGATGCCACAACATTATATATATTATCATCAACATTATTATTATTCAATTTTCTTTCTAACACCTTAACAATATATTTAGTACCACTAATATTAATCTCTATCCATTCCAATTTATCTTTATTATCACTAAGTATCTTATTCTCTATACTTTCTAATTTATGATAATCTTTCTTAAATGTAAAAGTATTAATACCATGATAATTTAATTCCTTATATATTAAATCTCTTATATCTTTATTAGAATGAATTACCTCTATACTAAATATCATTTTAGATAAAATAAATAATAATATTAATCCCAATATTATAGCAGTATAAAAAATATAATTTTTTTTAATATAATTTCTTATTTTTAATTTACCATGATAACTATATATATTAAAATGATAGATAGTATGCATTTTTTTTAATTTAAGATAATCTTTATATTTTATTTTAACAATAGCTTCTTTCCTATTAATTATATCTAAATTATAAATATTAATTTTATTTTTAATAATCTTATTAATAAAATTATAAACATTCTTACCTGTTATTTTAATACTAATAATACTATCTATTTTATTTAAGAATGTATTTTTCATAAATAAATCACCTAAATTCTATATTATTAATAACTCCTGTAATTAAGATTTCATTATCTTGCATTTTACTTACTACTAAATTCTTACCTGTTATTTTATACAAATTATTTTTATCTTTAATAACTATTAAAGTATCAGTAAATTCTCTTATCTCTTCATAGTTAATAACATTAACCATATTCTTTAAATATATTAATTGAAAATTATCTTCCCTAATATAATTAGATATCTTATTAATGATATTCATAACTATCACCTATCTAATATTATGCTTATTTAAAAAAAAAAGATATATATTATAAATCATTTAGTAATTTATATATATTCTTATCTTTTTATCTTTTAATTAACTTACATAATAACGATATTTATATATTCTTAACATTCTACTTTTTACTTCATATCTTAAATAATATACATTATATTCCCCTTTTTCATATGGCATTTTATTAAAACTATTCGTTTCTTTAATATATATCAAATGATATATATTTTTATTATTTTTTTTATTCACTATACCCTCAACTAAGGATTTATTAGTTTTATCTAATTTACTTACCCATTTATCACTTTTTTTAATCGTATTTACAAACTGTCTAGCATCTTTTCTATCTAATATCAATGCATTTTCATCACTTGTATCATTATATAATTTTATTATATTTTTATTATTACAAGAAAGAATATCATAAATTTCTATAACTGTACCTTTTTTTGGAAGTATAAAATCTATATCTTTACTTATCATATCTGTTATCATATAATTATCTACCTTATTCTTATTAATTGAATAACCAAAACCACGTAAAAGAAATATTTGCCAAATACTTAATAACAAGAATATAATACTTAATACTATAATAAATTTAGATTTATTCTTCATCCCCCATATAATAGATAAAATAGGCAATATATTAAATAAATAAAATATTAAAGAACTACCTATATAAAAATTAATAATATCACTCAAAATGCATGATAAAACAAAAGTAATACATAACAAAACAAATATTAAATTTTTCTTTATTTCCTCTTTTTTCTCATTCACAATTATTATCTCCTATATTAATTACTATAATGTAATACATGAATTACTTTATTTTTAGAATCATATATCATAAGATTTACATCATTAGCACCACCAGCATCTTCAAAAAATAAACTCGTGTGGTCATGATAACTATAATAATTACTATCATTTATAACATTTTCATTCTCACTTAAAACATATTTAGGAAACATCATTAAACTTTCTTTTAAAATATTATTAACTATTTTTTTATCCATTTCTTGAAAAATTCTTTTATTTATCATTCTTTCATATTCATAATCACTATAATATAACTTAAAATATTCTACTACTTTATAATCACTACCACTTGTGTAAATTCTTTCTATTTCTTTAGGCTCTGGCATATTAATACCATATTTCATTTTATAAAAAGTATAAATTGGATATATTGATTCAAATACAAATATAATATTTATCACGATAAATATTATTAATGCCACAATAACTGCTTTTACTATAGGCATTCTAATTATTTGTTTTATCTTTTCTAGCATTATTCTTCCCAACCTTCCATAGTATAACTAACATCCCATTTATAAGGAGTTATAATACCTACTATTTAAGTTATATAAATAATCTCTTTATCATAGTAATATGTTTATTAGTTATAATTGAAAACAACTAAATCATCAACTTAATTATACATATAGTATAGCACATTATTATTTGTTTTTTCAAATATAATTTTCTTGCCTTCTAAATAATATTTTGTTTCTATATCATTTATTTCCTTACTTGTCCTTATATTAGCATCATTATATTTATTCAGGAACAAGTATAAATGCTAGAAAAAAAGATATAAATTACTAACATTCCTCTATATCTTTATAATTATCACATTCATTATCCATACAAAAAGTATATATATCAGCACTATCTTTATTATAAATAACCTCTCCTTTTATTTCTTCCTTATCATTAAAAGGATTAAGAATAGTTATACTACTGAGATAATCTTCATTTTTTAATGTATTAAGCGTTATCCTACATTTTCTCTTTGTTGTTTTAATATCACTTATATAAAGTTCCCCTGCAGAAATAATCAATTCCTTCTTTTTTTCTAATTGCTTACTTTTACTTCTTTCTACCGAAGATGTTAAAGAAGGTATTGCTAAATATAATATAGCCATTAAAATTACAATAACTCCAAGTAATTCTATTAAAGTAAACCCCTTATTATTTAACTTCATATTAACCTCCAACAATCTCATTATCACAAAATTGAACATCCAAAAATTTTCTACTTGCTAAATAATCACACATATGCACGAATCTTTGTAACTTAGTTACTGGTTTAGGCAATATTTCTTTTTTTGTATAATTATCTTTATTCCACTCTCCCATATGTGATTCAATAAGTGAACATAATAATCTTATATCATCTATATCTAATTTTAATTTATCTTTATTTTCCATAATTAATTTTGAAACCAACAAAGGATGATCTGCTCTTGTAAACTTTGATTCGGGTATTCCACATTTAACTCCATCATGTAGTACCAAAGCCATAATTATTAAATCCTTTTCATGTTCAGTAAATGCTTGTCCAAACGTTTCCGTTATAAGTAACTCATGAGCAATACGAACCGCTACTTTAGTATGTCTTACTAACCCACCATCACCCAAAGAAAACGAAGGATGATACTTTCCTGTTGAAGATGCTGGTATTTCAAAGAAATAATCTGGTAATATGCTAACTAAATACTTTAAATCTTTTTTAATATTTATATCTTTTATATAACTATATTCCTTCTTAAAAATTGCTACCTTATCCATTTTTCTTCTCCTTTATATAAATATCTAATTTATTAAACGGTATATCTATTTTATTATTATTAAAATCTTCCTTAACCATTTTTAGAATATTTCTTTTTACTCCAAATTGACACATTGACTTACAATCTAATACCATACGATACTTAATAGAAGAAGCATTAAATTCTTCAATACCAAGTAATTCAACATTACCTATAACATTATCTAATTTACTTACTTTACCTTTTATTTCGTTCATAACATTATCTAATTTATCTAAATCAATATCATAACTAATAGGTATATCTATTATCAATTTTGAAGCATTTAAACTATAATTAATCACTTCATTAATACTAGAATTTCCAATAATAAATACCTCCCCAGTATAAGCCTTAATCTTTGTTGTTTGAAGCCCTAAAGATATAACATCTCCCTGAAAACCATTTATTTTTACATTATCTCCAATTGAATAATGGTCATCAAAGATAATTGTAATACCCGCGAGCAAATTCTTCAAAATATCTTGAAAAGCAAGACCTACTACTACTCCAACTACCCCCAAAGAAGCCACGATAGCAGTAGTATCTACTCCATATAATGAAAGTATCATCATAAATACTATTACTACTATTAATACTTTAATAACATTTTTAAATAAACCAATAATAGTAGTTTGTTTTTTATAATTAACATGCTTATTCTTAACATGACTCAATCCATTTATTAAATTACAAATAATTAAATAAATAATCATTCCTATTATTATATAAATAATAGGTAAATAAAATTTTTTTGATAAAATAAAATCTAACATTATAACTCCTCCTCATTAGGTATAATAACAGTTTCATAATTGTTATAAGGTATTACTATTACCATTTCTTTATTATCTATAAATGTATTATCAGTCTTAATATAAATATTAAGTAATCCATTATATTTTAATTTTACACCCTGATAATTATTATTTTTAATACATACATTATTTTTACTTATAGTATCCCCATAACACTTATTAACTAAATTAATATCAGTAACACCCATATTATCCAATTTCTTTTCCACATAATAATCATTCTTAATATAATTACTATCATATACTCCATATTTATAATTAATAACATTATCCCCATTCTGTAAAGTTAATCTTTTTAATACAATATCCTCATTAACTAAATAACTAAAATCTATATAATAAGTATTATTATTCTTCTTAAATTCAACCTTCTTTAAATTATAATTCTCTACATCATCCATAATATTCTTATTAATTAACGAATAATTTACCATATATTTACTATTAAGATAACTTATTTCTGCTTTTTTCTTAAAATTAATAGCAATATCTACTAGAAAAAACGCAATAGCAAACGTTATTATAGAACATACTATTATCTCTGCTAACATATAACCTTTATTATTTAACTTCATATTCTCTCCCTTAATAATTAGATATAAGACCAAGAGTAGAATATCTATTATCCTTAGTTTCTACAATAATTCTATATCCATTCCTATAATCACTCTTATCCATATTACTATCTTTTCTCAAATAATCAATATAATCACTTAAAAAACTATTATCATTTATCTTTACATTATTCATTTTATAAGTTAAAAAATAAATATTATTTATATCATATATTCTCTTTATATCATTATAATAAGTAGATTCATCTCCAACACATTCAAAATTTAAATTACATAAACTAATATTAATATAATCCTTATTATTCTTAATAAGTAAATTAATCTTATTTTGATCTATTAAAAAATCCTTAATCAATTTAGTTCCGTATAATAAATTACTATCATCATAACTATTCCTTACTTTATAGTTAGTGTATATCTTATTAAAACCCGTATATAAAGAAACTATACTAATCATTATTACTACTGATGTAATCATTAATTCAGCCATCATAAAACCTCTATTATTTAATGACATAAAACACCTACTCTCATTAGTAATTATATCATAAACCTAGATAAATTCACATAATATTTCATTAGAAATATATAAATATTTTTCATTTATCTTCAAATAACCATTTTCTTCTTCTAACATATGATTATAGATTAATTTCTTAATATCATAAATATCTTCTATTTTTATATTAAATTTTTTTTCAAAATGTGTTAACGATATACCTTCAGTTTTTCTCAAACCAAGAATTATTTCATTACTTATTTGAGTTTTTTTATCCTCATAAGCCCTTTCTTTCTCATATCTATTATTTAAATAATTCCTCATATTACTTGTATTAGTTATACGATAATTATCAATATAAGAAACTGCTCCAAGTCCAAATCCATAATAAGAATTATTATTCCAATAATTTAAATTATGTTTAGATTCATATCCTACTTTAGAATAATTACTTATTTCATAATGATTAAAATTATTTTCTACTAATTTATCTTTAATATAAGAATACATTTCATATTCTAAATCTTCATCTATATTCTTATAGTTTAAATTACTTAAAACAGTATTATTCTCTATCATTAAGGCATATGTAGATATATGAGTAATATCTAACTTTAAAAATAATGATATATCTTTCTTTAAAATATCTAAGTTTTCATTAGGTACTCCATATATTAAATCAATATTTATATTTTTAAAACCCACTATATGTGCTGTATCTATAATATCAAATATATCTTCCTTAGTATAATCTCTATTTAATAATTTTAACATATTTTTATTAAAAGATTGAACACCAAAACTTAATCTATTTACACCATAATATTTTAATAACTGTAATTTTTCCTTATCAGTATTCTCAATATTACACTCAAAAGTAAATTCATAGTTATCACTTAGTTTAAATTTCTTAAGTATTTGTAATAATCTAGTTAATCTATTAATATCTAAACTAGTTGGAGTTCCACCACCAATATATAATGTATCAAGAACTTCACCTTTATATAAAGAATTAATTTCTTTTTCTAAAGCATCTAAATATATATCTACATATTTTTCATACATATACATTTTAGGAAATGCACAATAAGAACATATCCTACTACAAAAAGGAATGTGAACATAACAGTTTTTCACAAAATCACCCAATTTCTCTTATACTTCATATACTATCACAGTGCTAATAAGAAATCAAGCAGGAAATAATGTCTTTGGACTTTGTAAATAAGCTCCTTTATATTAATTTTAAATAATCCATATAACTATACAATTGTATCATTATCAATTTTTTATATTTTTGTTTGCTATAAATTTAATAAAATTATATATGTGTATCTTCTCTTGAAAAAAAGGAAAACTTTTTTTGAGTTTTCCTTTTGTTAATCTTCATCATTGAAAAAGTCATCAAAGAATTTATCATCATCGGTATCATCCTCATATAATTTCTTATCATTCTTTTTCTCTTTATTATCCAATTTTTCCTGTTTCTCTTGAGCAGCCTTTTCTTGTTTTTCCTCTTCTTCTAATTCAGCAATCTTAGCATCAATTCTTTTAACCAAATCATCAACATTAAACGTTTGAGGCATTTCATTATTAGAACTCATAAACGGATTAGCTCCACCATTCATACCACCTAAACCAGGTAGACCAAAAGGCATTGGATTAATTTCAGGACCATCACCTATATCACCTAACATTTGTTGCATTTGATTCTTTTTCATATCTTTAACAAATTGCTTCAAATCAAACAACTGAACTTCCTTTTTATCACGAATAGGATATCCTGCTTTTTCATATTTTTTACCAAAACTCATTTTATAGTGGTCAGTCAACTTAGTTTTATAAGGCATCATTCTAAGTCTCAACCATATTGCTTCCCCGTAACTTAATCTTTGTAAATCACTTACCGTTACAAGCGGTGTCGAAGAAGTTTTTTCTTTTTCTTTAGATTTTACTTCACCACACATTTTACTTATTTCTTCTAAGGCTGCAAGTTCATTACTAATTAAATATAGAATATTACAGTTACCACGAATTGTATCTCCATTTTCTTTACCATATACCTGAGCTAACTGAGCATAGTTTTGGATAATAAATGTAAATCTAATTAACCTACTTCTTGCCGCGGTTACCATTGTCGTAACATCCTTCAAAGGAGGCATATTGGCAAACTCATCAAGAATAAAGTTTGTTCTAAAAGGTAACTTCCCCCCCGATTCCTGAGCTACATCAATTAAAGTTTCATAACATTGTTTTATAAATATTGTTGCTAAGGGGTGTAATGTTTTCTTTTCATCTTGAACAATTAAGAATACCGCGGTTTTTTTCCTACCAATATCCTTCATGTCAAAATCAGAATAAGATAACATTTCAGACAAATTCTCACGCGAAGAAAATAGTTTTATCTTTTGCTTAAATGTTGCAAGTATACCCTGTTTAGTTTCTTCAGCCGTAAATACCGTTCCTGAAGCATTTATATAAGCAGGTTTAGAAGGATCTTTTGAATTAAAATACTCCTTAATAAAATTGTTATTCGGTCCACCAAATCGTTCTTCACCTACATTTGACATAAGGTTAATACTATTAAGATTTACCTGTTCCTCTTTAGCATCTTCAAATAAACCTAAAGCAAGACCTGTGAAATAATCCGCTGCAGTTTTCTCCCAGAACGGATCACCACTACTTTTTTCTTGATACAAAATATTTAAAGCAAGGTCATCTAATAATTCAATCGCCTTATCCGTATTACCTTCCTTATATAACTTATATGGTAAAGCCATCGGATTCCAAGCATTACCATTTTGAGGACTACGAAAATTTAAAACAATAATATTATATCCTCTCTCTTTTAACATTTCAGCAGTTTGCTCATATAATTCACCTTTTGGATCTGTTAAAATAATAGATTCACCTTTTTTAGCCAAAGAATGCACTTGAGGAAAAACCACTAAAGATGTCTTACCAGCACCAGTAGAACCAACAACCAAATTGTGCATCTCACCATCATCTACCCACATCTTATTACCATTATTTATTACAGGTATACCAGCATACGGAGCCGTATAAGCCTTAGGATCTATCTCGTGAATATTTTTAGCAGTTTTAATTTCCTTATCTTTAGCCCACCTAGAATAACCTTTATCCTTTTTTGAAGTCTTAAAGCCAAATCCCTTCTCTCTATCAAAAAAGTATGAACTAACCGCAACAAAAATACCTATTAACACAAGGAAAAAGAATGTCAAAGTTGTTGCTATATATTCACCTGAAAAAGCTTCAAATGGCACAACACCATAAAAATTTCCTGTATTTAAAAGACTAGTAGCATTAAGTACACCAATCGCAACCATATAAAGAAGAAAGAAACAAAAAGCAATAAACATCATTACATCTTTTGGCTCCGCCCTAAATTTCATAAAAATGCACCTCTATCTCTACAACAATTATAGCATAACTAATAATAAATTTAAACCATTTTATTTTATTTTTTTTAACTTTGTTCAATATTTAAGAAAAAACTACCAATTTAATAATTGATAGTCAAGGCACAAACCTTTATTATATTACATTAAACAAGAACCTAAAATGATTGCAAGTAAAATATAAAGTACAATTATAATTAAAAAACCATTACCACAAGAACTACCACATGATGAATTACAAGCCATTACTAACACCTCCTTATCTTAAATATTTATTTTATAGCCAAGCCCCAAGTATAATTACAAGTAAGATAAATAGTACAAGTACAATTGCCGCACTAGAAGTATAATTTCCCATATTTCATTCCTCCTTTTTTCTCTTTTCACAAATATTTTATGGTAAAAAGAAAAATATGTGAGTGCATTTTACTAGTTAAACAAATTATTTGTCAAATATTTAACTTAATTATTGTAATTTTTAGGGTTTTTTGCTATTATATATTATGTATGAAGAAAGGATGTTGTTTATGGAAAAGAAAAAAAACAATAAAAGTTTACAAAAAAGCAATAGTTTTTGGAATAAAACATTAGCATGGATAAATGAAAATCAAAGACTATTAATTGGATTCGGTATTGGATTACTTCTTGGTTTATTTATTATGATAGTTACTGAAGATGAAGAAATTGCTACCCTAAAAGATGGCACTCAACCAGTTGTAACATTAAAAGATCATACTATTACAGCCGATGATTTATATAGTGATATGAAAAATTATTATGGAGTAAACATCTTAGTAAATACCATTGATAAATTAATATTAGATGAAAAATATCCAGAAACTGATGAAATGTTAAAAGAGTTAGAAACCACTGCAGAAAGATGGTATCAGACTTATGAAACATATTATCAAACCTCTAAAGAAGATTTTCTTGCTAACAATGGTTTCAAATCTCATAAAGATTTTATCGAATATTTAAAACTAGATTATCGTAGAAACGAAGCAGTTGAGGATTACATTAAAAAAGAAATTACTGATAAAGAAATCCAAGAATATTATGACAAAGAAGTATATGGTGATGTTAATACTAAACACATGCTAGTAAAACCTGATACTAATGATAAAATGACTGATGAAGAAAAAGAAACTAAGAAAAAAGAAGCACTTAACTTAGCTAAAGAAATCATTGCTAAATTAAATACTGGTAAGAGTTTTGATGAAGTAAAAGAAGAATATAAAGATAAAATTACTTATGAAGAATTAAGTTTTCAATCTTATAATTCTAATTTAGATAAAGCATATCTAAACGAAATGAAAAATCTTGAAGTAAATACTTATTCTAAAACACCAGTAGAATCTTCTTACGGATATCACATTGTTTATAAAATTGCACAAAAAGAAAAACCATCTTTAGAAGATGTAAAAAGTGATATTTTAGATACATTATATGAACAAAAAATCCAAGAAAATAGTAAACTTTATACAGAAACATTATTCAAAATAAGAGAGAAAAATGAACTTAAATTTGAAGATTCTGTTTTAAGAGAAAAATACGAAACATATAAAACAAATACATTAAAGAAGGCTTAATTCAAAAAGCTTTCTTTTTTAATGATTACTAATAAGTTCCAAGATAGAATTTATTCTATTTATATATATAGTCTCATTTTTATCAATAACATTTATTAATTCATCATATATCTTATTTACATCCTTTTCCTCTTTTAAAAACACATCATAATAAATATATCTAATTAATTCATAATTATTTATTTTTAACAAATGATTTAAACTACTAATTATCTTTTTCTTCTTTTCCCCTTCACTCCTACTAATAAAACGCATTTTTTTACATACTCTATTAACTTGATAATCTATTTTAATATTTAGAATATCATAAGCAAGCTCTAATACCTCATTCTCCTCATCAATAATCAAACTACTTTTTTTAATAATTAACCCCTTCTTATTAAACATAATTCCAATTGCCTCTTTACTATTAGTAATTATACACATATATTTATTAGTATTACCCAAATATATAGAAGTTTCATCTTCAATTAATTTAAGAAAATCATTATTAACAATAATATCATTAAATTTAAAATCATAATAAGTTTGATTATCTACTTTAAATACTGGTATCTTTCTAACATTAATAATATTATCATTTTTATTCCACTCATAAAATTCATAATAATTACTATTAAAATTAAGTACTATATCATAAATATAATTCATACTTTCCTCCTTTAAATAAAGTAATTAAAATAATTATAAACCCTATTAAACTATAATAACATTCAAACCTTCTAATTATAAAATTAACATATTCACTTAAATTATACCCAATAGTTAATAGATTTAAATATAATATGATATAAGTAAAACCTACAATCATTAGACCAAAACCTAATAAAAAGAAAAAAATCCGTGATAACATAATAATCACCTATAATATCTTATTTTAGTAATTATTATTTATTCACATGATTTCTTTTATTCAATATATTTATTATCCTTTATATCAACTTTATTAATAGAATCAAATCTCTTTGTTATTTTATCCGTTGTAATATATAAATTTTGAGCATCCTTACTTACCGTTTCAATACTCCTTGATAATTTATCCCATCTTTCCTTATATCTTGAAAATTCTAACCCTAATTTATTTAATTCTTCATGAATAATCTTTGCATATTTATCCCTTTCTATATTCATAAGTAAAACTTGAATAACAGTAATCGTTGCCATTAAGGTTGTTGGTGATGTTATCCAAACATTCTTACTATAAGCATATTCTATTAAATCATTATGATAAGCATTAAGTTCCGCAAATATAGCCTCTGCTGGTAAAAACATAATTGCCTGATTAGAAGTTACACCCATAATTATATATTTACTACTAATTGCATCTATATGTTTTTTTACATCTATTTTAAATTGTTTAGACGCCATTTCTCTTTCTAACTTAGAAGTATCCTTATCTACCATAATCTTATAACTTTCCAAAGGAAACTTAGAATCAATAGCAATTGTCCCCAAAGGAAGTGGAGCAAATAAAACAGCATCTGCAATAGTATTATTATTAAAAGAATACTGCATTTGATATATCTTATCATTCTTATCTCCAAAAACACTAGCTAAAATATGCTTTAAATTTACCTCACCAAATATTCCACGACTCTTCTTATCGGTTAAAATACTTTGTAAAGATATAATATCACTAGATAAATTATCAATCTTCTTTTGAGCTTCATCAATCTTAGTTAATCTTTCTAAAATATTTGTAAATGTTTTATTAGTCTTCTCAAAATTTTCATCAATTCTTTCACTTACTTTTTCATTAATAAGCCTTAATTTTACTTCAATTTTCTCATTTAAATTATTAAAATCATTATTCATAGTACGATTAATACTCTCTCTATAATCACTAAGTTCCTTAATTAAAGTAGTCTCTAACTTCCCTAACCTCTCTGTTATCTTTGCTTCGTTAATATTCTTAACTATTGATACTATTACTAAAATTATTATCAAAACAAGTAACCCAATTATTACATAATCCATACTATCACCCTAATAACATTATAAACCATTTTTTTTATTACGACAACATATTTTTAAAAGAATTATAACCTTCAGCAACACTGTAAACATGATATCCCAAATCATTAAGTTTATTTGCAAGAATCTTACTCAAATGTCCATAACTACAATAAATATAATATGTTTTACTCTTATCTAAATAGTTATCATATAATTCACCAAGTAAAATTCCACTTATATTAACACTACCCCTAACATGTCCTAACATATATAAATAATTTTCCCTAATATCAATAATATTAGCATTTTCTATTTTCAATAAATCATTTATACTTATACTCATTTTTATCACCCACATTAGTTTATGAAAATAAAAAAAAGGAGATTATTTAAATACCCTAAGTTTTCTTATAAAAGGTAATTTATTTTTCTCTCCTCTTATTACATTCAATATTCCTATCATAGCAATTACTCCAACAATTAAACCTAATATTAATAAAAATGATTTAATATACCAAGGTGTAACTTTACATACAATTAAACCATACATACATGAAGTATTAACTTTTATTTGAGATAATACATTATATAGTACATAATAAATAAGCCATACCAATAATAAATTCATTCCCTCTTTAGCATGATAATTAATAAATTCATCATCCTTAACACCATAATATGGAATCAAAGATAATATGCCTAGATATGATAAAATAGCTATTAATTTAGTATTCGTGTTTATTTCTATCTCTTTTTCTATATTACTATCATCATTTAATAATTCTTTTTCCTCTTCCATAATAATATCCCCCTTGATAAAATATATTCTACTCTATTAATAAAATTAATATGTTTTTACCAATTTAATATTATTTTCTTCCTTATAATTAATTAGCATATTATTTACTATCTTAACTACTTCCTCTTTATCACTAGTACCTGCTAATTCCTTATCATATTCATTAATTTTATTAATTAAATCATCATTTTCTAGGTAGTATTCATTTATCACCATATCTATATTATAAGCATTCTTTATTTTCTTAATATTATCTTTATTTTTCGTAATAGCCACGATTGTTTTATACATTCCCTCGTCATTAAAATAAACATAATTTAATTGCTTAGTATTCATCTTCATATTATCTATAGAACTATAAGCTCCACTTTGCAAAAGATACACTTTATTACTATTTATAGTATTAAGAGTATCATTTTCATATATTTTATAAATTGTAATACCACATAAATATCCTAATATGATAGATAAAATAATGGAAATAAGAACTTTCTTTATTTTTAACATAATATCACCATATTTAATATATAATATCCACAAGTAATATTATGTCGAATTAAGTAATTATATTAATATTTTTTTTCTAAAATTAATTTTTTTATTTCTCTTTTAACTTTATCTAAATCTTCTTTATATGTAACTCCCAACCATTTAGCATCAGTTTTAATAAGTCTAACCTTACATTGATTTTCTTTAATACCCTTATCTAATATATCTGGTATTAAATATTCACACTTTAAAATATTATCTTTGTTATCATTTAAAAATTCTTTGAAATTATCTTCTAAATAATTAAATATTTCTTTAGTAAAACAAACCATATTCATTGATACTAAATCATCTTTTTTAATAGTAAATGAAGTCATACCATTAAGTGGAGATGCCACGATTTTATCATTACATTCAATTAATGATTCTACAATATCAGTTACATAACCATTTTTACTTTTTAAAATACCTCGCTTTACAGAACCAGTTTCATTTATTGTATTTCCTACTTCATAACCTATAATAGCATATTCTCTACTATTATCATTAACTTCTTCTAAAAACTCACTGGCTTTAAAATAAGCATCTTCTCCGTAAAAATCATCAGAGTTAATAACTAAAAAATTAGAATCAACATATTCTTTTGCACAAATAACAGCATGTGCAGTACCCCAAGGTTTAACTCTATCTACTGGACAAGTATAATTTTCAGGTAAAAACTCCATTTCTTGAAAAGCATAGCAAACGTTAATTTTATGCTCAAATCTTTTACCAATTGTTTCCCTAAATAAATCATAATTCTCTTTCTTTATAATAAATACAACTTTAGTAAATCCTGCTTTTATAGCATCACATACTGAATAATCAATAATAAATTCACCATTTGGTCCAACTGGTTCTATCTGTTTTAATCCTCCAAATCTGCTTCCCATTCCCGCGGCCATAATAAGTAATGTTTTTTCTTTCATAAATTCTCCTCTCACAACTTAATTATATTATATATCATCTTTTATGTAAAGAAAAAGAAATAATCTAATAATCAAAATTATTTCTTTCTCTTATTTTAACTAATCTTTTTGTAAACTTTATTACTTTAATATCATTATCCATACCATTAACTTGCTTTATTAAAGTGTTTAAATCTTTCTTTAATCTAACTTTTTCTCTTTTTATGCTTCTATCTCCAGGTATAATATTATCATTAACTAACATATTGTCATCATCTTTCATTTCTTTAGCAATATAATGAGCATTTATCAAAGCACTTCCATATTTTAAACTAATTTCATCAGTTAATGTATCATAAATATATATTGCACTAGTTTCATTTTTAGCCTCATTAATAACCTTCATTCCCTCTAAAGTAACATTATACTCATTCGCAGTTTTATTCATTAATAACAAAGCACCATAATTAGCATTAAAATCATTTGAAGATTTATTTAATTCACATATAGCATCCTCTAAAAACTTATTTTGATTAGCTATAGGATCGCATAAAACATAAGCAATATTTTCAGCATTAAATACATCTTTTGACTTATTAATCATTGAAGCCCCCATAAGACTATGATTATATTGATTACAAACTTTACTTTTTAATACCCGACTTGCACACTTAGCATTAAATTTATGCTTTGACTTATTAATAATTGAAGCTCCAAGAAGAGCAACATTATATTTAAGTGAAGTTTCATTAGTTAGTACTTCATAAGCATATTTTGCATTAAAATCACATGGAGCTTTATTTATTAAATTAGCACCTTGAAAAGAAAGATTATTGTTCCTTAAATATTCATTTATTAATGCAAAATAAGTTTCTTCATATTTAGCTTTTTTTAAAATATTTAAAGCCTCAAGAACTTCCATATCATCGTATATATTAATAACTTTTACTCCTTTGACAAATAATTCATCTTTTAAATTAAGTAACTCTATAACAATATCTTCATTTCTTCTTAATAAAGTATCAATATCCTTTAATTCAATTCCATGTTTTGCTAATTTATTGAGCAATATTCTTACTTTTTCTTTTTCCATAACCCAACACCTCTTAGGTAATACTCTAACATAATAGTTAATTATTGTAAAGAAAAAAGTAAACTATTTTACTAATTTACTTATTAATCTTTAAAATGTCCAAATCTAGCTTTCTCTTCAAAACAAATATTTTTATTTCTTAATTCTATAAGCATATTTTTAACATCACATTCATCATATAATTCATCACTTGCATTCACATCACCTAAATTAGTCTTGATATAAATAGCTAAAGGTCTACTTTTTCCAATAGCATAAGATAATTGTACTTCACACCATGTATAATCTTCATTAGAACTTACTATCTTTTTAGCAATTTCTCTTGCTTTATACGCTCCACTTCTATCTACTTTAGTTAAATCCTTTCCTGAGAATGCCCCACCACCTACATTAGCAAATGATTGGTAACTATCTACAACAATTTTTCTTCCTGTTAATCCAGCATCTCCAAGAAATCCACCTATTTTAAATTTACCAGTTGGATTAATCAAAAATTCTAATACTTCAATGCCATATTCATTACAAATATTTCTAGCAATATCCTCAATTATTTTGTCTGTGCTAGCTCTGTCATTTTCTGTATTTTGATAACAAATGGTAAATGTTTTTATCTTAATTAATTTATTATCTTCATCATAAATACCCGTTATTTGAGCTTTACCATCTGCCAAAAAGCGAGAATCCTTTTTTCTTAGCTCATCATATGCCATGCTAAGTTTTTGTAATATCACCATTGCTAAAGGCAATAATTCTTTTGTATCTTTACAAGCATAACCAAACATCATACCATTATCACCAGCACCATGAACAGAATCATTTGTACCTAAAGCAATATCAGCACTTTGAATACCAAGATTATTAACGATTTCATAGTCAGTATCATAACCAACATCCTTTAATACTCTTTTAACAATGCTCTCTAAATCAATTATAGCCTTAGTGGTAACTTCACCAGTTACAAAGATTTTTCCCTTTCCACCCATTACTTCAATTCCACATCTTGAATTAACATCTTGTCTTAGACATTCATCTAAAATAGCATCACTTATTTGATCACATACTTTATCAGGATGTCCCCTGAAAACTATTTCATTACTATAATATTTCATTTTAAAACCTTCTTTCTTTTAATTATAGTTTTTTCATCTCAAAAGAAAAACATCCAAGATAACTTCTTGAATGTATAAAGTTATCTTATCGCTCTAGCATTACCACCTAATTAAATAGGTTGGTGTGATTTCACTGGGCTAGTCCCTCCATCACTCTTTATAAGATGTAATCTAATTATACTACTATTTATGCAAAATATCAAGTTTTTTTAAATTTTTTTCTCAAATACCCACATGTTTCTAATTTCATCTTTTATTTCTTCATAACTCCATAACCCTTTACTTTTCTTTTTACTATTTGGATCATGAACAATAAATTTATTATCTTTTATTCCTACAATAGCAATAAAATGTCCAGTTGTGGTAAATATTCCCGGTTTCATGCTACATATAATAGGATGCCCTTTTTCCAATTCTTTAAATATTAATTTCTTTGAATTATTAAGTTCTCTACTTTTTATACCAAAATGTTTTATTCCTTCTTTCATAAGAGCCCATTTTGTACCAGACTCACTATAATAATTATTTTCCATTGCATATTTAGCAACAGTATATGGTGTAACATCATTTCTCCCCGTTAAACCCGCGACTACCATAGCAATTGTCGTTGGTCCACATCCACTTATAGCTAAATTATATTCTCCATAATAAGCATAACCCCATCTTTTATCATATTGAAGTAATAAAGGATAATCTCCTTTTTTTACATTACCTATATCATTAGATAAAACTTTACCATTATTATCATTATAATCCAATACATAATCTATAAGCTCTGTATTCTTGGATAAAGCCTCCAATAAAAACTCAGGATATTCTTCTTTATTTTCAAGTATCCTTGCAACTCTTTTATTATTTTTAGCCAATTCATTTAAATTCTCATAAGGACTATCAAATTCTATACTATTTTCACTTACATTAATTATATTTTTAGTAATCTTATCTTTATCTAATAATCCTCCATTAATACTAACAAAACCAATAACAAAGATAAATACTATA
Organism: Clostridium sp. CAG:762; assembly: GCA_000432575.1. Taxonomy (GTDB): domain Bacteria; phylum Bacillota_I; class Bacilli_A; order RF39; family UBA660; genus CAG-762. The sequence goes on along the minus strand of HF996781.1, from coordinate 21,107 downwards.
ACCAATACTAATTTAATATTATGTTTTTTCACAAAATAACCAACTTTCTAACATTAACATAATTAATTATAATACTTCTCTTAGCATACTTCATTACTTTTTTATTAGAAAAATCTTAAATAATTCTTAATTTTACCTAGGCTGATATTTAGTAATATCATTTACTAAAGACCCAAAATAAGGTTTATCTCTATTTTTTTCCTTCAAAAATATAGCAAACTTATCATCAACATAAAAATATCTTGGCAAATCACTAGGACTCAATGTTGACTTTTCTACTACATCGATACCAGCTTCACTCTTTACCTTGCCTCCTTTTTCATTAATTGAAAAACTAATACTTTGAATTGCTTTCATAATCTCTGCTGTTGGATATACAGGATTATTTGTTTCAAATTTTTTATTCTCAAATTCTTCATATACTCTTTTTACATTAAAGTCAATATATGGCGCTTTAAAGTAATCATTTTTATTAAAATTTTTATCCCCTTTATAATTACTTTTCTCTATTAACATATTATCGTATATTTCATTAAAAGTATTACCCTTAGGATTTTTATAATAAATAACTTGATCATTGTCCTTAGTATTAATTAATAAAGCAAAATTATTCTTATCATTATAAAATAATACTTCTATTTGCTCCCTTACTAATTTATTAGTACTATTATCTATTCCAAAATATTGGGCATTATTATAATTAGCAAATCTATCATTTTTTAAAACATCAAACTTATATAAATAATTAAACTCACGATATAACATCGTATAAAAGAAATATCTTAATTTACCTGTATTTTCCTTATTTAAAGCATCATCGCTCCAATCAAAATCATTTAAAATATCACTCGACTGATTAAATTTAATTTTTATACCATCTTCTATTTTTTTCTTTAACTCTAAAGTTTTCAAACCATATGCCTTATAATAATAATTACTAGATATCATATTCTCATTAAAATCCTCTAAATTAAGATTCTCAGCCATCTCCAACTGTGGCGTAAAAACAATATCTTTGCCTACTACTTGATTTTTCATATCATTCCATACTAATTGAAATGTTCCACACCAACTACTATCTCCACTTATTCTGTCATTCATGGTAGGTACCACTGCCACACCTTCCGTTAGAGGCATTTTTTTGTTATCCTTTTTTTCCTTAAAATTACAAAACATAATAATACCTAATATAATAAGAATTAAAATTATTGTAATAAGAATAAACATTTTATTTTCTTTACTCATAATATCACCATCCTTAAACTAAATATACTATATATTTTTTAACTTGTCAATAGTTTTTTATACATTTGTTCGCGAATATGCTATTGCGATATAATTAAAAAGATATACATAAAGTACTAGATTAACAACCAAACTACATTTGTTTTTTTAATTATTAAAAAAAATATTAATTCTACAACCAGTATCTACATAATTAGTAGTCTAATATTCACTTACTAAACCTTTTTATTTATTTGTGTTTCATCAATTAGAAATCTTAAACTATCAATTACTTGTTTTAATTCAGTAATCATTCCACTATCATAATCTTTTACTATCATTTTAATTATATCAAATATATTAATTTCTAAAAATTTCTGTTCAAAATTTATTCTCCCAAAACAACTTGGATATTTAAATTCTTTTTTGTATTTTAATATTTTACTACGTTTTTATAAATCATATGATTATTATCAATAAATAGCAATGCAAAAACATTATCTATTTTTACAAATATCACTCTTGAACCATTATCAAGAGCAAACACATAATCATTACAAGATTTTTTAAATTTTTTTATTCCTAAAATCAGTTATAATTTAATAACATATAGTATGAATGATAATGAAAAAATAGAAAGATTAAAAGATATAAAAATAGAAAATAATGTTTGACTTATCTATATAGGTATTATATTTTTAAGTTTTTATGCCAACAGTAAAGAAAAAAATATATTTTATACAATGATGACATTGCCAAAAAAGAATATCAAAATATCATGATTCCTATTTTTACTATTTTAGTAATTACATATTATCATATTACCAAAGATAGTTATGAGGATTTAGAAAACCTAAATAAAAACGACAGTGAAAAGAAAAAAAATCTTACATTTTTGTCTTTCATTTGCTCGCTTCTAGTATTATTAAGTGGTCTTATCATTTTAACAATAGTTGCAGTAGACGATAACATTGACACAGAAATAGCATTTAATTAGAAAAAGAAAGACACAAATCCTTGTAATCTTCCTTTGATATTAGATTTTATTCTAATACTAATACATCTTATGAATATAATTTAAATTTATTCTTTTTTTTATGCCTCAAAATAGATATTATAGTAATAACTAATATACCTAACGATACTCCAATTACCAAACAAATTAAATATAAAAAATAATTATTAGCCAATTTTTTATAAATATTTGCCTCTTCATCATTATATCTTAAAACCGTATGCTCTACTCTATCATATATATATAGATTTTCTTCACCCGTATCAGTATTCATACCATATATTAAAGCATAATCACTTGCTTCTTTTAACTTATAAGCAGCAACTTCTTCTTCATTAATCGCAATAACAGTTTTTTTATATTTATCAGGTATTTTACCATTATAATCTTTTATAACAATATTTAATTTATTAAAATGAAGTTCTCTATATAATGTATAACTGTTATCCCCTTCATTATAAATATAATAATTACCATTTCCTTCACTATCTTTTAATCCCACTAAAACATATTTCGTTATATCATTTTTATATGCCAATACTTCTTCATTATTAATAATTACACTTGTTTTTTCATAATTTTGAGGGACTTCAAGAACTCCTTCTTTTCTAATTACTGAATAATCTTTATCATTAATTTTAACATTTACTGGAGTCAATTCTTTCACTAAAGCATTTATTATATAAGTCTTTGTATTACCATTCTGAGCCGTTACGACAATTTCTATTTTGTTATTGCCTTCGCTTACTTCTCTTGTTCCAGTACCTACTACAGTAGATTTATTATCTTCAGGCGTAGCACTTATATTAATTGCAGTTACATCGTTTTCTAACTCTATATTATATTCTAATATATCCTTATTAAAACTTATTTCATGACCTTCGATAGTTAATGTTTTTAGATAATTATTCTTTGAATAAGTAGCTTCCAATTCTGCTTGAGTCATTACTTTAACACTGCTAGTCCCAACATTTACACTAGCATATCCAGTTCCACTCCATAAAGATGCCTGATAATTAGTTAAATAAAACTTTGCAGTTCCACTTGCTTTTGCTTTAAAAGTATATGTATAACTCACTTTAGTTTTTTTACCATCACCAGCATCTGTCTCACTTAATGAATAATTACCAGCAATATAAGAAAACTTATTTTTATCATAATTAAGCGAGTATACCCAAGAACCAAGTGGCTTATTTGAAGATATAGTTAAAGTTACTATAACATTATTTCCTACAATAACAGTACTTTTATTAGATGTAATTTTCATGTTAACACTCGAGGCCTTAACTGGCACCATAAACACAAAAGTCATTATAACACCAAATAAGATATTAATTATTCTTTTTCTCATTTCTTCCTCCTATTGAATTATTTTTTTAGTATTTAAAATATCTTTTTTTAGTTCTAATAAATCTAAAATTGTTACTTTACCATCCAAATCAATATCTCCTGCCATTCTTTCCAAATTATTTGACGATATCGAATTAAGAATTATTTTTTTCATAAATAACAAGTCTAAGATAGTTACTTCTCCATCTTTATCAAGATCTCCTTTAATAACTATTTCATAAGTATAATCCTTTATACCATTGTTAATTATTACAACATCTCCTGTCTTAAATGAACCAGAAGTTTTAATATTTCCTTGATAATCTTTATAACTTATGGTAATTTTAGTATTATTAGTATTTGCATAGTTATTAATATTATTAGTTAACTTAGATATGTCAGTACCTACATTTATACCACTTATATATTTATCATTAAATTTAACAGATACATTATTTAAAATATCTTCGATTGGCTTAATAATTGTACCATCATCTATCTTAGTAACATTTATTTTATAAATACGTTTATCTCCATTCAAAGCTGTAACCACAACTTCAAGAACTTGTCTAGTTTCGTTCGTTAAAGGATAATTACCTGTTGTAACCTTAGCCTTATTACTAATCGTAGTGGCCCCGATAGTAAGAGCATCTACATTTTTATTAACAATATAATTGTATTCTAAGACATCTGTATTAAAATTATCTATTGTTTTATCATTTATTTTTAAATCACTTAAATAGTTATTTGGATTAGTATTTTCTGGATGTGTTTGCACTTCATTAGGTAATCCTTCAGTAAAAACGGGTATTTGAAAAGTTAATTTTTGATCATAAATAGTTGCCATTTTTTTATATACTTGAGCCGTTTTTAAGGCTTCCGTCGCAGGTGCTGTAATGTTAGCCATAAACTGATGCGTATATTTCGTTTTAGATGTAGGTGATACATCCCATTTTTGATAATATAAAGTAGCTTGACCCTTTGAAATATAACCCTCTGCTAAAAACTCTGCCCCGCCATTTATAGACTTTTCTACAGTATTCCAAGGTTTCCCATAAGATTTATCACTTTGATTAACCCCTCCCATAGCATTCACTAACCCCATAATGGCAGGTGAATAATTAGGATCAGAAGAATAAGCACCAATATTGAAAAGATTATAATATCCTCTGTAAGATTTTCCTTGATAACTAAACTCTCCACCTAAAGAAGAAATACTTCCTTCATTTCCTTGTTCTTGTAATATTCTTGAAGATAAATGAATAGGACTAACACCATATTTATCTGCTGAAGCAATAATAATATCAGCATAATTAGGTTCTATTCTTGGCAAAAATGAACCACTTAGCATATTGGTAACTGAATCTTTAGTATGAAAATTCTTATCATAATTTAACTTTTCAAAAATATAGATATAATTTTCATTTAAATATATTCTTGGATCTAAAAAATATGAAATAGCTTCTCGAGAAGCATACCACCAACTCTTCTCTGTAGGATGACGATTATATGAATCAGTTAGATAATTATAAGATTCCTCTTCCTTTGAACGATAATCTTCATTATATGTATAATAAATTAAACTTTTACCACCTAATTCATTGTTTATAATATCATTAAAGTTTAAATTAGTTAGTGAGGCCTCAAACTCCCAATTAGGAAACCTATTATGTAATAAAACTAGATAATCCAAATAATTTTCAGGAAATTTTGCTTCTCTTAACTTTGCCTTATAATTTTCGGTCTCAGCTACAGATAATTTGTTCTCATATATTGGTTCCACATATTTACCACATGTATATCCTATTTTATTATTACCATATTTTACTTTATACCAGTCATAACAACTATCATTACTGCCAGCCTTATCATCCAAAATAGTAAATATATCACTACAAGTTAAAGTTCCTATTTTAGTACTTTGTGAGGTTGGTAACTTTCTTACATTTATGCCTCCTAAGGCAGTAACACATTCTACTTTGGCTTGCATACCAATTAAACTACTTACAGATGCTTCAGTTTCCGTGGGCATCGTCATAATTAAAAGAAATAAAATTATTAAAAGTATTTTTTTCTTCATAACCTCACGACCTTACTATAACATTATAACAAAAAAAAGAATATTTTGCATTATTAATGAACAAAATATTTTCATTTGACAAAAAAAGGGAAATAAATCTCTTATTTTTGTTTGCTAGGATCTATTCCTCCATTTACTGAATTTCCACCTTGATTTTGTTTATTTGTGCAAGAACTATCTACCGTTCCTGGATTTTGCCAACAAGATAGCCAATCTCCTACATCAACATTATTTTTCTCTAGTAATGTCAACGATAAGTCGACAACGATAAAAATAAAGAATATTATAACACCCGCGATTACCTTATTTATTAAGGAGGTCTGTGTCTTTTTAATTGCCGCATCATCCTTTGACATAACAGCCTTAATTAATTCAAGCATACCAAATAAAACAATACCTACTGGAACCAATATCTTTACAATATTATATACCGTCTTAATAATATAAATAGTAGGTCTAATCAAACAATCGCATTCTAAAAAATATATCATTAGTATACCTCCTTAGTAGATATAGTATCTGTAAAGCCAAAACAGTCTATCCAACTTTCAGCATTAACATCAGTATTATCATGAACATATTTAGCTACAAGCGACATAATTAAACTAACTAAAGTAACGACAAAGAATACCGCCACAGCATATATAGCTCTTTTAACAAACATCATTTGAGCCTTTTTAATCTCAGTTTCATCTTTACCTAATACAGCCTTACTAAAATCAATCATGCCATATAAAATCAAAATAATTGGTACAGCAATTTTTAAAATACCAATAATATCGACGATTAAAGAAAAAACTGGTTCTAACTTATTATATGGTGCTGGACAAGATAAAATATTAATCACTATAATCACCTAACTTTTTTTTATTTACAAATTTATTATACAATATTATATCTTCTAAAGCAAGAAATAATTTAATTATTAAGAAAAAAGTATAAGTATTCCTAGTTATTACAACTATTTTAACATTATACACATTATATTACATAATAAATTATTCTTATTCATCTTTTAAAACTGTCCCCATTTTTATATTAAGTTCAATTTCACGCTCCAACTCTTGATAATAATGACATATTTTAGCATCAAGCGCAATAACTTCTTTTTGATACAATTCTAATTTCTTTTTTCTATAGCAACTTGGTTTGCTTTCCAAAAGCCATTTTTTTCTAGTTTCATATACATTTATTTCTTCTAATAAAGCCTTAATATAATTATTAGCCATTATAAGTTCATGTGTTAAACATAAATCTAATACTTTTTCTTCGGTATTTATCATTTATATACAATCCCCCTAAAAATAATATAAAAAATATTATATCACATTTTTAAAAAAATAAATAACTTAAAATAGCAAAATGCAAATAATTTTTATATTAATGGGAAAATTAAATATAGGTGAAGTTGTATGATTAATTTTTCTAAAATGAGAGATATCAGGGAAGATCATGATATCACTCAAAAAGATATGGCGAACATTTTAGGTGTTAACCGTTCGACATATTCTTTGTGGGAGTTAGGCATTAACATTATTCCCATTAAGCACTTGAGTGATTTTGCCGATTATTTTAACTATACTATTGATTATGTTTTAGGACTTACCAATTCAAGAACAAAAACTAACCTAATTAAAGGTTTTAGTTTAAAAGCACTTGGTAAAAATATGAAAGAAATTAGAACTAAACATAAATTGTCTCAAGAAAATATAGCTAATTTACTCGGTGTAACTCAAGCATGTGTTGCTAGATATGAGAATGGTTTGATAGCAATATCAACCTCAAATCTATATAAATTTTCTAAATATTTTAAAGTTTCTTTGTCCAAATTGTGTAATAAAATAAATGAATAATTTATATAACATATCTAGTAATTTTGCAATGCAAACACTAATAAGAACTCGTTTCTTATTGGTGTTTTTTTATTTAACTCCCTTTATTATTTTCAAATTAAAAAACTTACCTATAATATAATAATCCTTATCACTGTTAATCAAATATAACAATTGAAATATAATTTAGCATATAATTAATACTTAAAGACTATTATGATACCTTAATCGATCCGTTATTTTCAAACAAAGAACTTTCCTATTTAATAATAAAAACTAATAAGAAGTAATTTCTTATTAGTAATTTATTTATTCAATGTCATTTCTTGCAAGTATTTGAGCTGGTGTTTTCCTAATAACATTATATACTGGCAATAAACCTACTATTATATTAAATAAATAGATTAAAACTACACTCAAAATCAAGACATTAGCATTAAATACATAGTTTGAACCCACGAAAGGTAAACTAGACATTTTCTTTAAGATTAAAGCCATGATTAAATAACCGGGCATACTTGCTATTGTTGTAATAGATAGTATTTCTCCTAAAAACATCTTGTATATATCTTTTCTTTTAACACCAATTGCCCTATAAATACCGACTTCCTTAATTCTTGATAAAAACGAAGATCTTATAATTAAGAATATTTCCACCAAAGAAATAATTAACATAATTGATGCTGATAAAATTCTAGAAAATATTGTCTTTTTAATTTCTTTTATATACTTATATCTACTATCGGCATAAGAATCATAAGCATACATTCCCTTATTCTTTAAATAAGCTATTACTTTATCCTTATCATTATTTTTAGCTATAATAGATAAACTACTATTATTGGCTATTAAACCATATTTTATTGTATTATTATTTACAAATACATAATTAGTTTGATATTTATCAAAATAATATCCTACTACTTTTAATTTTTTGCCATTTACCTTGATTTCTGCTTCCTTATTCAATTTATACTCTTCTTTATAACTATCACTTACTATTGCTTCATAATCATTTATAGGAGCTCTACCTTCCTTTATTTGTATTTGGTCTTTTAATAGTTCATAGTCAAACATATAATTTTCTCCATATATATTTTCTATTCCAGTACTTGCTTCCATAGTACTATATTCATTAACCACATCATACTTAGTATAATCATCATAACCATCATACTTAGCATTAGCAATTATATTTATAAATAAACTATTATCTGTATAAATAGATGGACTATCCTTAGATACTATACCTACAATTCTATATTTAGGATATTTATATGCTGTGTCAATACCTTCATACTTCATATTAACATATTTACCCACCATATCTTCGACTTTGTAAATACCTACATTTTTACCATGATTAGTTTTAAACATATTTTCAATAACTATTTTATCTACTACAATATCATTTAATTCCTTAGGCATCTCACCATATATTAAATCATTTTCATTTATTAAATTGATAGAACTTAAAGAACCTGTAAACTTATCTCCTACCATAGTACTTTGATAATAATCATTATATTGATAAATAAGTGTTACCTTAGAACTACCAGGGAGCACATAACTAATATCCTCATTTTTTTCTATTTCCAATACCTTGTCTACATCTAACTTACCTGTTTTAGCATCAATATATTCCTTATTCTTAGTAACAAATTTACTATCTTTTATATTTAAAACACCAAATATATTACTTGTCGAATATAAGATAAACATAGCCGATATGAAGAAACCTATTAACAATATTTTTTTAAGCACCGTATAATTCATTAGTTTTTTTATACCATTTTTAATCAAAGTAAATAAATTAAAAATAGAACTATACTTATATTTAATATTATTATTTATAATTTTATCAAAATCAAATTTATATTTATTTACAGTATCTTTGGTTATTTTTTTGTAGTGGTCATTAACAAATTCAACACTAGAATTATTATCTACTACTTTTATATGTTTTAAGTTATTACTTTTTATATAAATATTATTATCTTTGACAACAATATCCAAATCTATTTTCTTATCTCCATAACAATTAATATTTAAATTATCCTTATTAAAATTAGTCTTCTTTTCTATATCCTTTAAATAAATCTTATTGTCCATTTGATAATCTAAATCTAAATTGTTTTTATTTATTTTATCACTTATTACCTTACCATCACTAATATTTATAATCCTATCAGCATAAAAGTTTGCTAATTCTTTTTCATGAGTTACTAGAATTACTAGTTTTTCTTTAGAAATAGATTTTATAATATTCATTATTTCTAAAGTATTTTTACTATCTAAATTCCCTGTTGGTTCATCTGCAATGATAATATTAGGATTCTTTACAATAGCTCTAGCAATACCTACTCTTTGCCTTTCTCCGCCTGATAACATACTTGCTAATCTATTTCTATATCTATACATTCCCACTTTATCTAAACAATAATCTACTCTTTTTTTAATTTCTTCCTTATCTTTAATACCAAGCATCTTTAAAACTAAACTAACATTATCATAAACAGTCATATCTTCTACTAAATAATAATTTTGAAAAATATAACCAATATTTAAATTACGTATTTCATCTATTTTACCAGTAGAGAATCTTGTTATTTTTTCTCCATTAATATAAATATTACCACTTGTAACATTATCTAAACCACCAATTGTATTAAGTAAAGTTGTCTTACCACTTCCTGATTCACCAAGTAAAGCCACGAGAGATTTCTCTCCAAATTCTAAGGAAGTATTATCAATAACATGAATTTCATTTTTCTTGTGATAGTTAAAATACTTATTAACATTTTCTAATTTTATCATATTATACTTCCTCCTTTATTGTTTTCATCGCGGATTTTGTAAACATACTCTTAGAGAATCTAACGGATAATAACTTAGATATTATGATTAAAGATATATATAAAATTATATAATCACTTAATTTTAAATAAATTGCCAATTCTTTAACTTCATTAATTTTTATTATGTTAAATTTTGAAAGCATAATAAATATAATTACCACTAAATAAGAAAGTGTAGCCACATTAAATAATTCAATATCAATAAGTTCTTTAATGGTTTTTTTGGTAGCACCTAAAATTCTTACCGTAGAAAAATAAACATTTCTTGATTTCAAAATTAATTTAACTATAAAATATGTTATAAAGAAAACAAATAACACTAAAATTATTATAATTATTGCAATAAATACATTAGCAATAATCTCAAAATCTTCACTAGGATTAGCTAGAGTATCTTTTAAATATAACGTTTTATAACCCATATCTTCTAATTTATTTAAAGTATCTTTAACTTCTTTTTCATTTTCTATAAATACACTACTTTGATAATTACCATGATTAAATATATTATAATAGTCATTATCATTAATAATAATGATTCCATTATGATTATCATAATCTAAGTTATCTACATAATTATTAAATGTTTTTTTGTCGTAGGTATTTGTTATATTATAATTAGTAGTATCTTCATAATATATATTTTCAGTATTAACTGTAGCAGTTGTGTTTTTACAATTAGCATTCTTGCAATAATAAGATAATTCTTCAGGAATAATCATACATCCTTGGCTTACTTTGCTACTAGGATACAACATATTATTATAAGCATAAATACCAGACTTTAAGTAGTGCTCATTAATAATTGTATATGTAGTATTGTATTGTATTTTTGTATATTTACTTATTTCATTAATAATACTATTATTCATATAGAAATAAGCCTCATAACCGTTAAAATATCCTTCTACTTGTTTTATTCCAACAATAGTAAGTTTTCCTGTTTGAATAAGATAATCATTGTTAAATAAATAAATATTATCAACAGTTTTATTCAGTATATTATCATGATTATCAAAAGCTGTTAATACAACAATTTCATTTTCATTTTCAGGCATTCTCCCTTTAGTAAGTTTTCCTTCAAATGTATTTATATCTCTAACTACACCATTTAAATAAAAATTATCACCTTGTATATATACAGTACTATCTACCAATAAATCATTTTCTATAATATTTTTTACATTGCCTACATTTCTAATTTTCTCAAAGTCAGCATCCGTAAAAGAAGTTTTATCTTTTTTCTTTAAAACTATTCTTTTAGTAGAAGTATCATTAAAAAATGAGTTATACCCTTGCAAACTACTTTCGTATTTTGTGGCTTTATATCCAGTATACTCTCCTACTAAAGTTAAAGTTAAGAAAAAGTAAACCAAAAATAACAACAAGAATTTAGGAACAACATTATAAGTATTTCTAATACCTAAAATTAATTTACTTAACAATGTTATATTTTTACATTCATATAATTTTGCTTCATCTTTACTATTTACCTTCTTTATTTCGATATCTTCAACAACCTTACCATCATGCATTTTAATTTTTCTTGTTACATAAGGGATAACTTGGTCATAGTTATGCGTTACTACTATAACTAATTTATCTTTAGATATTTCGCTAAGAAGTTTTAAAACACTATCTGCTGATTTTTTATCTAAATTTCCCGTTGGTTCGTCTGCGACGATTATAGGTGTCTCCTTGGCTAATGCACGAGCAATAGCCACTCTTTGTTTTTGGCCACCCGATAATTTAGATACTTTTGTATTTTTGTATTTTGATAAACCTACTTTATCAATTAAATTCATTATTTTGTCATGAATATCTTTCTTCTTATAACCGTTAAGTAATAATATTAATTCTACATTTTGATAAACTGTATAACTATTAATAAGATTAAAATTTTGAAATATATTAGCAATGTATTTTTTGCGGTAATTTTCAAAATCAAATTCATTATAATGACTGGTTTCACAACCATTTATATATAATTCTCCTTCTTCGTAACTATCAAGACCTGAAATAACATTTAACAAAGTTGATTTACCACTTCCAGATTCTCCAGTGATAGCCACGAACTCACCCATTTTAAATTCTAGGTTTACCTTGGAAAAGCCACTGGTAATAATACCTTTTTGATAATAAAACTTTGATACGTTTTTAAGTTTTAACATTTTTCCTCCTTATAACTCATTACTTTATATTATTTATGATCTATTTTTTTAATTCCAATTGTATAGCCAAAAGGTTCTAAAATTTTGATTAAAGTGTTAATTTGTGAATGTTTTTTTCGGCTCTCTATTACTGCAATCATCTCCCTAACTACGCCTGATTCTGCAGCCATATTTGCTTGTGTCAAGCCTAGTTCATGTCTAAACCTAATAAAATCACATATTAAATCATATTCTAATTCCATAACCTTTTGCTCCTCTTTCATTTTTTTCATAGATCCCTTTTTAATTATTTGTGTTTCCATAAAAAATACCTCCAATAAAAATATAGCACATTTTATCAAAGTAATCAATGAGATACAATGATTTTTGACACATTATTTACATTTATAATTAAAAATGAAAGAGGCCTATGTGAAATATCACTTTCTACAAGTTAAATAAAATAATAAACCGTAGACATAAACTCCGACAGTAACTGCCGTACTGATTTTTTTGTATTTTTGTTTTTTGCTATTGCATTTTAGTGCTGTGGTTAATCATCATCAAAATTAAGTTTAAAGATATAAAATTTGCTCATGTTTTTCCTTCCTTTCATGGGATGAATTCACTATACTACAAAACTAATTATAAAGTCAAATTGCAGAAATTAAAAAACGCCCGGTTGTTTTTTGAATTTTTGAACGTTTTTGTGTCAGTTTTTAACAAACTCCCATGTAGTTTTTTAATTTTAGTAATTTTTACATTTTTTTATTTTTTATAAAAAAAATCCTTAATTTTTATTTTAAGAATTCTCATTTTAAACATTAGTATAATGATGACTGCAACTTCTAATTAACCTATTATTAATAGCCATACCCAACCCAGTATTATGAACACCCTCTATAATAATTAAACTAGGTTTTAATTTATCCACTTCTCTTAGTAAACTAAATATACTGTGGCTTATTTCTTCATAATTATTAATTGAACCATGAACAAAATAGTTATTTGTATTAATCTTATTTTTATGTTCTTTATAACCAATAACAGCCATATCTGGTTTTATTATTTGATTTATATATTCTATTTGTTTATCTTCTTTATCACTAAAGATTAACAAGCATTTACTCTCTGGAGCATAATGCTTATATTTTAGTCCTGGTGATAATACTTTTTCATTATTTATTATTTTATCGTGCATTAAAGCTTTTCCAATTACTTTTTTGATATCTTCTAAAGTTACATACCCAGGTCTAAGTATTGTAGGTACACCATCGATTACTTTAACAACAGTAGACTCTAAACCAATTTTAGTACTTCCTCCATCAATGATAACATCTACCTTATCATTAAATTCTTCTATTATATCACTGGCTTTAGTACCGCTTGGGCGACCTGATATATTAGCACTTGGAGCAGCGATAGGTCCAGATAATTCTATTAATCTATTTGCTATCTTATTTGAAGGCATCCTTATACCTACTGTATTTAAATTACATGTTACATTATTTGGAACAAGATCACTTTTTTCTAATATTAAAGTAAAAGGCCCAGGAAAAAAAGCATCAATTAATTTTTTTTCAATATCAGTTATATTTTTTGTTAGTTTATTTAACATATCAAAATTACTAATATGTACTATTAATGGATTATCATTAGGACGACCTTTTGCTATAAATATCTTAGATACTGCTTCGTTGCTTAAAGCATTAGCCCCGAGTCCGTAGACAGTTTCTGTAGGAAATATAACTAATCCATTCTCTTTTATAACAAAAGATGCTTCTCTTAATTCTTCTTCATTTATTTTATCTTTAAAATCAAATATCTTAGTCATTTTAACCAATCTTTGTTTTATTTCCCATATAAGGTCTTAAAGGAATTGGAATATTAACTGTTCCATCTACGTTTAAATTATTTTCAAGAAAAGCAATTAACATCCTAGGTGGAGCTATTACTGTATCGTTTAAGGTATGAACATATTCCTTTTCGCCATTTTCCTTTTTGTAGCGGATTCCCAATCTTCTAGCCTGAGCATCTGTTAAGTTAGAACAAGAACACACTTCAAAATATTTTTGTTGTCTAGGGCTCCATGCTTCTATATCACATGAACGATATTTTAAATCAGCTAAATCTCCACTGCAACAAATAAGTTTACGAACTGGAATGTTTAAATTCCTGAATAATTCCACTGAGTAAGACCACATTTTTTCATACCAAATATCACTTTCTTCTTTCTTGCATAGTACAACCATTTCTTGTTTCTCAAACTGATGAATTCTATAAATTCCCCTTTCTTCGATACCATGAGCACCAGTTTCTTTTCTAAAACATGGTGAATAAGATGTCATAGTAATAGGAAGATCGCTCTCTTTTAGTATTTGATCTTTAAATTTGGCTATCATAGAATGTTCAGATGTACCTATTAAATATAAGTCCTCTCCTTCTATTTTATACATCATATTTTCTTTTTCTTCAAATGACATTACACCATCAACAGCATCTCCATGAATCATATATGGTGGAATACAATAGGTAAACCCTTTATCTATCATAAAATCTCTAGCATAAGCTAAAACTGCAGAATGTAATCTGGCAATATCACCTGTTAAATAGTAAAATCCACTGCCACTTACACGAGATGCTGATTCTTTGTCTAAACCATTTAAGCGTGCCATAATATCAGCATGGTATGGTATTTCAAAGTTTGGTACTGTTGGTTCACCAAATTTTTCTTCTTCAACATTTTTACTATCATCTTCTCCAATAGGAACATCATCAGCTATAATGTTTGGAATAACCATCATTTTTTCCTTTATTTCATTTGCTAACTTTTCTTCTTTTTCTTCGAGATTAATTAATTCACTGTTAATATTAGTTACTTTTTCCTTATTTTTGTTAGCATCATCTATCTTCTTATCACGCATAAAATTACCTATTTCTTTAGATAAAGTGTTTCTTTCATTTCTAAGATTATCTGCTTTTACCTTTATATTTCTAAGTTCTTTATCTAAAGAAATAACTTCATCTACTAAAGGTAATTTCTTATCTTGAAATTTCTTTTTTATATTTTCTTTTACCAATTCAGGATTATTTCTAATTAAATTAATATCTATCATATTAACACCTCTTTCTTAAATTAAATATATAATAACATTATTTTATTAAAAAGAAAAGTATTTTTAACCAATTATTTTAGGTACAAAAATTATGAATCCTATAATTGCAGAGGCAATTGCTAAAACTAATACAGCCCCAGCAGATATATCTTTAGCCTTCTTCGCTTTTTCGTTAAAATTAGGCATAGCTATATCAATAGTTATTTCAATTGCAGTGTTAAATAGTTCTCCTCCAATTACTAAAGCAAAACAAATAATACATATAATCCATTCTACCATTTTAATTTTAAATATAATACCTAATAAAATTGCTAAAAACATAATACTTATATGAATTTTCATATTCCTTTCTTGTTTAAAAGAAACTATCATTCCATTAAAAGCATTCTTAAAACTATTAATAATTTTCTTATTTTTCATAATACTACTCTTTTCTTTTATTAATAAATAATCTAAATTTTCTAAGTTTTTTGTACTAATATATTCATTATTTAAGGCATATTTAAACATTTGCTATTGCAATTCTAGTTCATTAATTTAACTTAAGAATTACAACAGCATAGCAACTGCATATTATTTATTCTTCATATCTAACTTCATTTATATAATTAAAGTCACTCAATTTATCAGCATTATTTATTTTTTTTAAAAACGATTTCTCTTTGAATGACAAAGTTTATTATAAATATAAATGTATCAACTAATATTTTTATGATAACTATATTTAATTTAATGCAGTTATTTAGTACTTTTGTAATAGTTGTAGATATTGCTAACTGAATTATAACTAAGAGATAATATTTAATTATACTTTTGTTATCACTATTCTTAAAAATTAAGTTTTTATTTATTAAAAAATTATATATTGAGGATATTATCCTTGATATAACGGATGAAGTTATTACTTCATTTGTAAGTTTGATAAATATAGTAAACAAAAGAATATCAAGAATAAAACTACTTAAAGAAGATATTATATATTTCATAAATAACTTATATATTTCAATGGAATCTTTAATTGGATTAAAATGGCTTTCTTTGTTATTATTTAGATATATAGTACCAATTTTTTCCTCAGTAATAGAAATATCTAGTCTTTTAGTTGCTAATAAGACATTGGTTTCATATTCGTATCTTTCTCCTTTTACGTTTAATAAATAAGTAGCTACTTCCTTTGACATAACTCTTAGACCTGTTTGAGTGTCTGATATTTTAAGACCTGTAAAAAGCATAAATATATCTTTTGTTATTTTATTTCCATATCGTGATTTGAATGGTACTTCTTTGCTTTTAAAATCTCTACAACCAAGAACGAGTGAATCAGGTGATTTTTGCCATTTGTGATAACATTTTTTTATGTCTTTTACAACGTGTTGTCCATCACTATCAGCAGTAATAATAGCTTTTATATTGGGATAATTATTTAAAATATAATTAATACCTGTTTTAAGAGCTCTCCCCTTACCTAGATTTATATAATGAGTAATAACGATATGTTCAGTAGATAATTGATTAAAAAATGAAGTATATTGAGGTAAAGAACCATCGTTTACAATTACTATATTTGGGAAGGTATTATTTAATGTACAAATAAACTCTTTCATTATATCTATATTAGGATTATATGCTGGAATTAAAATAACGACATCTTTATACATTTCACTCATCTCCTAATGATCTTATGTTAATCACTTTCCATGTTTCATCTTTAATAAAATAAATAGTATCATGCATAATATCTATATTTTCTTCTTTTACACCACTAATTTTCATATGTTTTTCTAAATATACTTCACAACTAAAGAGGTTATTATCATATATTTTAAAATTTGTTAATTTTTCATTGGTAAATGTGTTTTTCTGTAGAGTATGTTTACTTGTAAATTGGATATCCACACCACTTGACCATTTTTTCGCTTTTGTGTATATGTCGGTGTTTTTGGCTAAATACATTTGAATAGTATCAAAACCATTATGATTTCCTTCTAAGTCATTAGTTAGAAATAAACTCCATTTTTTGGCAAAAGAAAGAATATCGGTATTAATTTCTAAAATTTCATTTGCTTCTTGATAGGTTGGTTTTTCAATAATATAATTATTTACTAAATAATTGTTTTTGTCTTTAGTCAATTCTACTTCATGATTTGTAAAATCAATAACTTTAATTTTTTCTTTACCATTTAAATTATCTACATGATAAGTTAACATATATGGCATAAAATCAGTATTATATAAATAATCTAATTCTGGATATGGCTTTTTTTCACTGTAGTTTTCTATTAAGGTGTTATCTACATATAATTTGTAATTGCTAGGAATAGTAATATTATAATATACTAAACCACGATCTAATGAGGGAGTAATTTTCTTCAATTTAAGAACATCATAGTTAAGTAAGCCAAATTTATTTACTTTGTGATCTACTTCGGTAACAATAGTAAACATTAGATTGTCATTTAGATATGCTTCGTATATATTATTTTCTATTTTTTTAAATTTATAGTCTTTTGATTTTGTTAAGTCTTTATATAAATTGACATCATCTTTATTTAAATTGTTTTTTTCAAGATAGGATGATAGTGTTTGATTATCTAAATTATTTATGGTATAAAGAAGAAAATTATCTATGTTATTAAATTCATAATTTATTAGGATGATATATATATATGAGATAAATGCCACCATTGATAAGAGTAATATAAAGCTATAGATTAGTAGATATTTTTTAAATTTAGATTTCTTCTTCATACTAGTTTTACTCCTTTACTACAAATGCGGTTGGTAATTTCCAAGAAGAATTAGCATAATAGAATGTAACACTTGTCATGAGGTATTTGTCTTTATAATACATACAAGATGAACTTCCTCCATCTAGGTTAGCGGCATTTATAGCTTCATATTTACTCATGATATCAATAAGATCACTAGCAGTAGCACCTAAATGTCCATTTTTGCCCCTTCCATCGGTTACTAGAAGCAGAATACTTCCATCTTTTCTTTGCCCAATTGCTGTTCTTGGGTTGGCCCCACTGCCAAGGCCATTTAGTTGTCTTTTTTCTCCATTGATGATTAGTTTGACAAAGTGGTTATTCTTATCACTGGTACTGTCTTGAAAGGCAACGGCATCTCTTATTTTTTCAGTGGTTATAACTTCTTTTATTTGTTCCACACTTTTGTTAGATAAATCAATTACTCTTAAAATATTTTTATTATCAAAGCCTATTAAATGCATCCCCTGAATACCTGATTCTATTTTTAATATTTCTCCATTACTGACAGCTAAACCACGGGGCGTTCCTCCTTTATTTTGGGCAGAAACGTATAATCCTCCGTTGATTCCCGCAATGGCATTTTGAGATTTTACTATTTTATTTAGTTCTTTCCCATATTCTGTCCAGGGATATGTAGTACCAAGAGAAATTTTAGATGGATCACTTACAATCATCATTGTACCCTCGAAATTATCACCAGTGATTTTTTCTATTGTAATTAAATCTTTTTTTTGTTCTTTGGATATGTCAATTAATTCACCTTTTATTTCTGTATCCATTTTACTTAAATTGTTATTTGATATTATTTTATTTATTTCTAGTTTATCCATAAATAAAGAAGCCATAAATTTCATTTGTCCTGTCTCAAGAAAGGTGGTTACAAATAGTTCTTTTGCTTTCGTGGATGGTCCTTTGCATAGTAAATAAACAGTTGATATTAATGTTACCACAATTGCTAATATAGTTACTCCTATAAAAGATAATGTATAGCCAAAATATCTAGTTACTTGTTTAATTGTTTTATTATTCATACTATTCTACTACTCCTATATTGTTTTCATGTATAGCATATGCTAAGAACAAAAACAATAGTTATTTATAATTCTATTGTTTTTCAATATTTGCTATTGCAATTATAGTTCATTAAATTTAACTTAAAGAATTACAACAGCGTAGCAACTGCACATTATTATTCTTCATATCTAACTTCATTCATATGATTAAAGCCACTCAAAAAGTAATCATATGAATAATTTCTAACTCTATTTTCCATAACATCATTTATTGGTATTATTGTATAATCTTTTAATATTACATACTTATATGTAAATGTTAATATTTCATCATAATACTTAGTAAGTAAATTAATTCTAACCGTCGTAGTAACTGTTTTATTTAAATTAGTATCAAAATAACTCATTAATTCATAAAATGCTTTATCAGTTTTAAGAATTCTTTCATTGTATATTCTACTTACTTGTTCACCTTCGTAATTACCACTTACTTTTTCTATAGTAGGGTACTTCTCATTTCCATAATTCTTAAAATATAAAATATTATCTTTTACGTAAAAATAATTAGACATAAAATCATAATCAATCTTTTTACCTAAAAATTCAGTAGAATACTCCCATTTTAGATAATCACTTAACTTATAGTTTGCGTTTAAATACATATCATAACTATCTCTAATTTTGTTATCTGTATTATCATCATGTAATGTATATATAGTATCATTATAATCATAAAATTTTATATCTGCTCCATCGTTAGGAGTAATATTCATTACCTTAATATTTTTGTCTATGTCATAGACCTTTTTATAAACAAATTCTCCACTATCAAGTTTACTAGGATTAAAAACATATATAGAATTATTATTTATGAATGAATATTTACTAAATGAAGTATCTTCTGTTAGCATTTCACCATTAGATATTTTTTTATAATCAGCTTCATTATTTTTTTTCATTAAAGCTTCTACTAAATTCTTAGAATTATCTTGATTCTTATTATCATTTTTCAAATCATTCTTCTTATGGTTTAAAAGAACAAATACTAATACTATTATAAATACTATAATAATAGAAGATATTATATAAATAATCTTTTTATTTTTCATAGATTATCCCCTCTTCTCAATATAACCACTTGTTTTTTTCGAATACATATCATCAGTTACGCTTTTATATCTTTTACCATCATAATCATCAGTAAATCCATTATATGCCTTATAAATTTCTCCTGTTTCAGTATCATACACCCTTTCATAACCAAGTGTAGCATCACTTTGTTTTTGACTCATAATATCAAAAGACTGATTTCTCTTATCCCAAGAATCCATTATTCCATCGCTTATTTGATTACCTATTGCTCTAATTTGTTGAAAGTTTTTCATAACAGCATCTTGCTGGCTATTAAACCCATTTATAAATGTATCAGTAAAACTAAGTGAAGAACAAATAGTATTTAATGTATCTTGCCAATCTATAAGTTCATCTTTTGGTACAGTAATAAAAATAGCATCATATACATTTAGGTATTGTATATCTATTTGTTTACCAGAAATAATATTTTCATAAACATAATATGGTCCAACATCATATACATAAGCAGTAAATATTCCTTCACCCTCTTTACCATTTGCATCTTTAAATGTTGCCCTTAACATATCTCCACCTAAACTGCCTTTACCTAAATTCTCACTTACAGTAAAATCAGTTAATGTTGGG
>HF996780.1 GCA_000432575.1 Clostridium sp. CAG:762 | reverse complement strand
CTTAATACATATATATATTTAAGTGGTATTCTTTTTTTTTAATTTCTTCATATTTTCTCCTTCTATATAACTTATTTTAGGTTATCTAAGTTTATTATAACTTAAATTAAGTTATAATTCAATACCTTAATTTAAGTTATAGTAATATTTTATTGAGGTGTAAATATGAATAGATTAAAAGATTTAAGAGAAGATAAAGATATGTTCCAAAAAGATATTGCTAAGATATTAGATATGTCTCAGACAGGATATTCACAATATGAAACTGAAACTAATGATATACCTACTGAGGTATTAAAAAAACTTGCTGTCTTTTATGATACAAGTATTAATTATATATTAGGATTAACTAATGATATTAGACCTTATCCAAGAAAGAAAGAAACTAAATAATAAGTTAATAAGATTAATGTAAATAAGTATTATTTGTTACATATAATTATTAATTAGTTATAAAGAAAGAATTCTGTATTAAGTAGATTTAGAGAACTATAACTGCATAGCAAACGTATAAAAAGAACTAATTTTTTAGTTAGTTCTTTTTATTATTTATCTTTTTTGTTAAGTAGTTCTTTTCTTGAAAGATTAATTTTTCCTTTTTTGTCATAACCTGTTGCTATTGCTAAAACTTCGTCTCCTACTTTGACTACATCACTTGTTTTTTCTACTCTTTTTGTATCAAGCTGTGATATGTGAATTAATCCTTCACATCCAGGCCATAGTTCAACAAATGCTCCAAAGTCTTCTACTTTAACTACTTTGCAGTTATATACTTTGCCAAACTCTACTTCTTTACAAATATCTTTGATTCTTTCTGCTGTATTTTCGATTATTTCTTTATTTGTATGATAGATTATAACTCTTCCATCATCTTCAAGATCAACCTTGACAGCATTGATATCGTTAACACTTTTAACATTGCTACATTCTAAGATAATCTTAGTAATCATTTCTCCACCTTTACCAATGACATCTTTTATTTTGTCTGGGTTTATCATGAATGTCATTGTTTTAGGTGCATATTTTGACACTTCTTCTCTTGGCTTTTCAATTTGTGCTTCTATTTTATCTAATATTTCCATTCTGGCTTCTTTAGCTTGAGCAAGTGCTTCTTTTAATATTTTTTTACTGATGCCACTTATTTTTATATCCATTTGTAAAGCAGTAATGCCTTTTCTAGTACCTGCGACTTTAAAGTCCATGTCTCCTAAATGATCTTCCATTCCTTGAATATCTGTTAATATTGTGTAGTCATCATTATTAGTGATTAGTCCCATGGCAATTCCTGCAACTGGGGCTTTTATTGGTACTCCTGCCGCCATAAGAGCCATACATCCAGCACAGATGGATGCTTGTGATGAGGATCCATTACTTTCTAATATCTCTGATACTACTCTTATTGTATATGGAAATTCTTCTTCACTTGGAATTACTTGTAATAAGGCTCTTTCTCCTAAGGCTCCATGACCAATTTCTCTTCTTCCAGGGGATCCATATCTTCCTGTTTCTCCAACTGAGAATGCAGGGAAGTTGTAATGTAACATAAATCTTTTTTCGTCTTCGATGCCAAGTCCATCTAATATTTGATGTTCTCCAAGGGCTCCTAGTGTTACAGTTGATAGGCTTTGAGTTTGTCCTCTTGTGAATAAGGCAGATCCATGAGTTCTAGGTAATAAATCAATATCAGTGGAAATTGGTCTTATTTCAGTCATAGTACGACCATCAGCCCTAGTTTTTTCGGTAACTACGATGTTTCTAAATATTTTGTATTCGATGTCCGCTAAAACCAAGGATACTTTGGTTAATAGTTCTTTTAATTCTGCTTCTTTTAAGTTTTGGTTCTCATTTTCGTATTTTTCTAGAATGTTTTCTTTAATTTTGTCTATAGCCTCATATTTTTCTAGTTTATCTTTTATTCTAAAAGCTTTGTCAAGATCATCGTGGGCAAGAGTGTTTATTTCTTCTTTTAATTCATCAGTGATTTCTAAGACTTCATAATCCATCTTGGTAACACCAATTTTGTCAATGATTTCTTCTTGAAATGCAACAAGTTCTTTAATAGCATCGTGGCCAAACATTAATGCATCAAGCATATCTTTTTCGCTTACTTCTTTGGCTCCTGCTTCTACCATGTTGATAGCATCTTTAGTTCCTGCAACTGTTAGATCAATGTCGCTTAATTCTGTTTGTTCAGCGGTTGGGTTGATAATAAATTCTCCGTTAATCCTTCCTACTTTAACTCCCGCAACTGGTCCATTGAATGGAATTTGGCTTATTGAGGTTGCCAAAGAGGAACCAAATAATGCGGTCATTTCAGGAGTGTTATCTTGGTCTACTGATAAGATGGTATTTACTACTTGAACTTCATTTCTAAAGTTCTCTGGGAAAAGAGGTCGCATTGGTCTATCTATCATTCTTGCTCCAAGGGTTGCTGCTTCGGTTGGTCTACCTTCTCTTTTAATGAATCCACCTGGTATTTTACCTACTGAATATAATTTTTCTTGATATAATACCATAAGTGGAAAGAAATCTGATAGGATATTAGCATTTTTAGATACTACTGCAGTTGATAATACTACGGTATCTCCATATCTTACTAAAACCGCTCCATGGGCTTGTTTAGCAAGTTCTCCATGTTCTACTATTAATTCTCTTCCTCTAAAATTTAATTTAAAAATGTTTTTTTCCATTTAATTACTCCTATTCTATTTATCTTTATGCTAAATGTTTTATTATAACATTATTGTTTAAATACATTTTAAAGGCACTCGAAAAAAGAGTGCCTACCTTTTTTATTTTCTTAATCCTAATTTTTGGATAATTGCTCGATAACGTTTAACATCATTTTCTAATAAATAATTTAAAAGACTTCTACGTTTTCCTACTTTCATAAGTAATCCACGTTTTGAATGTTTATCTTGTTTGTTATTTTTAAGATGTTCTGTTAAAGCTTCGATTTCTTTTGTTAAAATTGCAATTTGTACTTCTGGAGAACCTGTATCATTTGCATCTTTTTGGAACTCCTTAATAATTTTGCTTTTAACTTCTTTCTTTAAAGCCATTTCAATTCCTCCTTTATTATTTTTCACCTAATTCCTAGAATATCGTAAGAGGTACGAATATTCCAAGATATAGGAACATTAATATAATAAACTATTTTTATAGAAATTGCAAGGTATTTTTATAAAATAGTCTTTTTTTACATATATTTTTTCATTTGTTGCATCATTTGATTGACTTGTTTTTGTGATGGGGTTCTGCCCATGCTACTCATCATTGTTTTAATCATTTGTTCATTGATTGGTGGATTTTGTTTTAGGTATTTTTGCATATATTTCTTTGATATAAAGAAACCTAATAATCCTCCAATGATTAATCCAATTAATAAATATAATATATCCCAAATCATTTTTTTACCTCCAAACTTTATTTTACTAGATTTTTATGTTTTTGACAATTCTTTTTCGTTTTTTTCAATGCTTTCTAACCAAAAATAGTCTTTATTTACAAAATCACATATAAATATGTTTTCTTTATATTCATAAATACTTTTTAGGAATATTGGAAAGTTAATATTGGTTTTTATTTTAATATTTGAATTAGTAATTACTAATTTAGTATATTCATTATTATTCATGATAACATGAATATTATCTTTATAATAGTAATTAGGGTTAGTTTCATAGTTGAATTTAAAGTAAGCATTTAATTTATTTTTATTAAATGATAAAGCTATTTGTTCAAATAGTTTATAGCTTAAAACCATATCGTGAGCATTTTCTTTCATTATACTTTCTAACATTTTATATATTTTATATGGTTTTTTCTTATAAATATAGGAAAAATAATTATTAATATTAAATACATAGTATGTTCTCATTCTATCACCAATATTAATTATATAATACTAATAAATTATTTTTTGTCAATTTTTGTTATAAATCATTTTTTATTTTATTATATATTGATTCTTCATCTAATTCAAAATATTTTATAACATCTTCACTTTTAGCACTTGTCCCAAAACTTTTCATGTTGATTAGATTAATTTCTTTATCTAATTGATACCACATAGTGTCGTTTGAATATTCTATTACATATTTTTTAATATTTTTAGGTAGTAATTCTTTTAAATAATTAGATTCTTGGTTTAATAAGATGTTTAGGTTAGGCACACTTATTATTCTCGCTTCGATGTGCTCTTCTTCTTTTAATTTTTTAGCAACGGAAAGTGCTATGTTTACTTCGGTGCCACTTGCTAAGATGATTAGGTCTAGTTTGTTCTCAAATTCATGGATTACATAGCCCCCATATTTAACATATGATGGTGATGTGTATTTTATTTCTTTTGATTTATTTCTTGAAATAATTAAGGCACATGGTTTTGATTGTTCTAGGATTAAGTTCCAGCACCCAATAAGTTCTTTTTTATCGCAAGGACGATATAAGGTGAAGTTTGGTATGCTTCTTAGCATTCCTAGTTGTTCTATTGGTTGATGCGTTGGTCCATCTTGTCCTATGTTAATTGAATCGTGGGTGAATATGAATGTTGATGGTATGTTCATTAGGGCACTTAATCTGATTGATGGTTTCATGTAATCCGCAAATGTTAGGAAAGTTGATGCAAAGGGTCTTAAGTTGCTTAATGCTATTCCATTGGTTGAGGATGCCATGGCATGTTCACGAATACCATAGAAAATATTTTTCCCTGCATAGTTTTTAGAACTGAAATCTCCTTTTTCTTTTAAATATGTTTTGGTTGAACTTACTGTATCAGCAGAACCTCCAATAAATTCGGGAATATAGTTTGATATGGTATTCATAATTAAACTATTGATTTCTCTCATTGATAAGTCGTTGGAGATGTTATTTACATCTATTAGTTTTTCTAATTTAATTAATATTTGTTCATTATTAATTATGCTAAGAAGGCTATCTTTTAATTTGTTTTCTTTATCAATAACATATTCATCAAACATTATTTTCCATTCATTATATTGTTTTTTATGTTTTTCTTCAATATATTTTAAGTATTCTTCTTTGTTTTTTGTATCATAATCAAATGGAATGTCTTTTAGTTTTAGTTTTTTCTTAATTTCTTTTATATCATCTTCCTCAAGTGGTGTGCCATGAACTTTGTTAGTATTTTCTAATTTTGAATATTTACCAATAGTGGTGTTTATTTGAATGATGGTTGGTTTTCTTGAATGTTTAGCCCATTTTATCATTCTTGATATTTCACGGATGTTTTCACCGTTTGATACTTCTAAAACGTTCCACCCCATATTTTCAAATCTGTCCATGACGTTTTCATTAAATGATAGTTTGGCACTTCCATCTAATGTTATTTTGTTTGAATCATATAATACGATTAGGTTATTTAATTTAAGATTTGAGGCTAATGAGGCAGTTTCATAGCTGATGCCTTCCATTAAATCCCCTTCTCCACACAAGACATAGATTTTATAATCAAAAATTTTATGTTTTTTGGTATTAAATGTTTTTTCTAAATATTTTTCGGCGATTGCCATGCCGACCGCGGTTCCTAATCCTTGTCCTAGTGGTCCTGTTGTCATTTCAATGCCAAGGTTGATATTATATTCTGGGTGTCCAGGGGTAATAGAACCTAAACTTCTAAAAGCTTTTAAATCGTCGATGGTATAATCATAGCCGTTCATAAAAAGTGTGGCATAAAGCATTGCTGAACCATGCCCTGCCGATAATACAAAACGATCTCTGTTGCACCAATTTGGATATCCTGTATGAAATTTCATGTGATGGGCAAATAAGGTATAGATAATTGGAGAAGCCCCGAGAACAATGCCCGGATGACCTGAAGTTGCTTCGTGTATCATATCAATACCTAAACTACGAATGTTATTTACTACTAATTTTTCATTAAATTTACTCATAAATAAACCTCCTTATCACTTAAGTCAATTATATCAAAAAATGTAAAAAAAAGAAACTAATTTTACATAAGTTTCTTAATTGTTTTTAACTCTTTTATTTTTATTAGATAAGCAGATACTACATACAGTAAGCATTATAAGTGAAGAAATACTTAAGATAATATATAGACTGATATTATCTCCTGTTTTAGGATTAACAATACTATTTGTTTTTTCTGCTAGAGTATAAATACTAAAGTGGTTGGTTTGGAAGGTTGCATAGCCATCTTTAATGGTAACTTCGTGCTCTTCGACTTTACCATCTTCGGTTACATAATATATAGCAAGATTCTTACCTTCTAAATCAGTAGGAACGGGCATTGTTACTTCAAATATTCCGTTTTCTAGTTTAGTGATTTTAGAATTTTTAACATTTGAAAATAATGTTATATCTAGTGAATGTAGATTATTTTGATTAATACTCTTTTTAATTATTTGATATTCTTTTGAATCTTTATCTACGATATTCGCAATAATCATAGTATCAAGTGGAATACTACTTTCTTTTGATGTAACTGTAATATCTTTTTCTAGGTTTTTTGCTGCGAACACGGGAACAGTCATTTTACTAGAATCTGCAACGATTAAAAAGTCTACTGTAAAATCTCCAAAATTAAATGTATAAGTATGATCTGTTGTTTTAGTTAAATCAGTAATCTCGGTAAAATCTATTGCTTGGTTTGCATCATCAAGATAAGTATTCAAAGATTTTCCTTTGGTTATGGTTATTTTATTATTAGGCATATACTCTTTTAATCTTTTTAATGCTGCATTAATTAAAGATTCATCATTAATTTCAGTATCACTTGGTACATATAATATTTCTTTAGTTCTAGCTCCAACAGATTCTTGAGCAGCATATCTTAATCCATTATAACTAACTATTAGATTACCAAATGCCCTAGTATTAAATGGTGTGTAATTTACTCCAGCACGAACATCGATTTCGTAAGTTAAGTCAGCATTATCAAAGAATTTTTTAACATCTTCAGTATAATTAGTTATCTTACTAAAATTGGATGAACTGAGTTCTCTTGTGTTAGATGTTATATAGTAATTAATTAGATTTAAATCAGTTAACTCAAAATAATATGTATTGTAATATCCATATTCGCTTTTACCTTGAATTTTAGCAAGTTTTTCAATATAGGAATCTATATTTTTTTTAATCATCGTATTAGGTTCTGCCCATTTAATAGTAATGTCTTCGTATTTTTTGTTATATGAGCCTTTGCTAATATAAAAGTAACATTCGATATTATCATTACATTCTACTCCATAGTAAATGCCTAATGATTTATATTTCCCATTATAATAATCATTATGTAAATATGAAACAAAGGCATCAAATTCATTATAACTTCTTGGTTTAACAGCATAATTAATTTCAAATACTCCATCTTTTACTTCATTTTTGTATATTTCATCAAATTGTTTATCTAATTCTTCGTCTGCTTTAACATTTGTAATGTTTATAGCAAAGATAGATATTAGAATCAATGAAAACATTTTAATTGTTTTCTTCATTTTATCACTCCCTCTATTATAAGAATAACACACTATTTTATTTTTTTAAATAGTTTTTTTATAATTTTATATATCTTTTATATTAATTGTTTTTAATACTTTTTTATCTTTTATATTTTTAGTGTTTGTAGCATGATTGATAATTGTTTTTTCAACTATGTTTCTAATGAATCTAGCGTTTCCAAAGTTAGTATTATTTCTTTCTTCTTTTATAATATTATCTAGTTTATCTAAGACTTCTTTGGATACTTTAAATCCTTTCTTTTCTATCATTTGTTTAAATATTTGTTTTAGTTCTTCGTTTGTATAATCTTCAAAGATAAATGTATAACCAATTCTTGAAGCAATACCTGAATTGGAATTAATAAACCCTTGCATTTCTTTGGTATAACCTGCAAAAATCACTACTAGATCATCACGGTAATCTTCCATAGCTTTAATAAGCGTAGCTATTGCTTCTTTATTGTAAGAACTAGTTTTGTCATCTTCTAGGGCATAGGCTTCGTCAATAAATAAGATACCGCCTAGAGCACGATTAATAATTTCCATTGTTTTTGGGGCTGTTTGTCCAACATATTCAGCGACTAAGTCTTTAGAACTTACTTCGATTAGTTGGTTTTGTCTAATGTAACCTAAATTATATAAGATATTCGATAACATTCTGGCTACGGTGGTTTTCCCTGTACCTGGATTACCTAGGAATAACATATGTAAGTTTATTCCATCTAATTTTAATTCACCATTTGTTTTCTTTTTTAAGGTGATTAGGTTTACTAGTTCATGCATGGCTTTTTTTATTTTAGTGAGTCCTACTAATTCGTTTAGTTCTTTAAATACTTCTTCATTTGTTTTCATTTTTTCTATTAAAGGTAATTCATTGTTGAATATATAGTATTTAATTAAATTATCACGATATGTTGGATAATCTAATCCACTTTTTATATATGTCTTTTCAATGTAATTTAATAACTCTATTTTTTTATTTTTAATGTTAGGTAATTTTTCAATAATATCATTTAATATTTCATTATTTGTAGGTTCTGTTCCTTCTATTATAAACTTAAATGTGTTTTCTTCTTTTTCTTTGTCATTGTTAAATAGATAGTTGATATCTTTGGTATTACCTAATAAGATAGTAATTTTTTTATCAGTTAAATGTTTAGACATTGTATATAATAATTTTTTACTAAAATTGCTATCATGAATATTAAGAGCCTCGAAATCTTTAAATATTACTATATTAGCATTTTTATATAACTCGTCTATATTGTTAATATCTTCTAATTCATATAAAGATATTTGATTAATGTTATTTCCTTCTAAATAGTTACTTTTTGTTCCTACTCTATTTAATAAGTTAATAATTGTTTGACTTACTTCATGGTTATTTGTAAGTATTTCTATATTAAAGTTAACATATATATTATTACTTTTATAATTAGTCATATAATTTATTATTTTTTTTAATAATATCTTAGAGTTATTAGTTATATATAAGCTATCTATATCATCTATATTAATTTCTTCTTTTATAATATTTTCTTCTTCTTTTAACTGCGTAGCATAAGTACTACCAAAAAAATCTTCATATATTTTATCAAAATTAACTTTGTTATTCATGGTAACCTCCCTTTTAAGAAAAAAGCATAATTACTATGCTTTTTTATTTCCTACGTTTATTTCAAGTAATTTATCTTTTAATTCTTTTTCGATATTTTCTAATTCTTTAGTAGCCTCAGCACGTTTAATACGACCGTCTTCATGAATTTTAATAACTGTATCTAATGTTTCTATAATATCTTGGTTTGTTTTCTTTAATGTTTCAATATCTACGATAGATTTTTCGGCTTCTTTGGCTATATCAATTGAACCTTGTTTTAATGTTTCACTATTTTTCTTTAACATTTCATTTGTTAATTTAGATACGGCTTGTTCTCCTTTTAAAGCCTTTTTTGAATTATTTATACCAAGAGCTAATACTATTTGGTTTTTCCATAATGGAATAGTATTGGTTATTGAACTTTGTATTTTTTCTACTAAAAGGGCATCATTATTTTGTAGTAATCTTATTTGAGGTGCCATTTGAATAGAAATAATTCTTGTAGTTTTTAGGTCATATAGTTTTTTCTCGAATCTATTGATTTGGTTTTCCATATCATTTACTTTTTGTATCTCGATTTGGTCATTAGATTCTTGTGCTTTCTTTTTAAGTTCTGGTAATACTTTCGTTTTTAGTTCTTCTATTTTTCTTTCACCAGCGATTATGTATAAGGATATTTCTTTGAAATAATCTAAATTTTTATCATACATGGTATCAAATAAGTTAATATCTTTGAGTAACATTAGTTTATTATTTTCTAATCCTTTTTCAATTGTATCAATGTTGTTTTCTATTTTGTTATATTTGGCAAGGATGTAATTTGCTTCTTTTTTTATACTATGAAATAATTTGGCTAATCCTTTTGGTTCTTTACCACTTATGGAAGAATCAAATGATTTAATCTCTGTAACTAAATTAGCCAGTAATTCTCCTACATCTCCTGTAGATTTTGTTTTGACATCTTCTAAAACAGAATCAGAAAATTCACTTATTTTATTTTGAGCACTTACTCCATATTGTAATACTTGAGTACTGTCCATGACATCTATTTTTTTGTTAAATTCATCTACGGCTTTTTTCTCAGCTTTAGATAATTCGTCATAGTTTAAAGATTTTTCTATCTTTTCATTAGTAATGTTACTTACATTATTTGTAAGTTTTTGAGCTTCTTCTTTTGTTAATTTGTTTTCTACTTTTAATTCCATAATATTTCTCCTATTTCTTTAAGTATTCTATTAATTTATTATAATAGTCCATTTTTAAACTAGTAACGGTACTAGTAATGTTTTGAGGTATTCCTATTCCTAATTTGGATACATCGTATGTACCTCCGGTGATACCAGTTCTAAATCCATATTTTTCCCAAGCAATTTGTTCTATTTCTTTATCCATGAATGCTTCATATAGTTTCTTTCCATTTTCAGTAAATGCCATGAAGCAATGAGAATTCCAAATAGTAGGCTTTGGATAAAGGATAACTATATCATTTTTTACTTGATTAAATCCAGTTGGATTAGAATTAGCAAAGTCAATTATACTTTTTTCATAATCAACAATTATTGGTTCCCCGCCCATACCAGTTTTAAGATATCTTTCAAATAAATCTGCTGGAGTATTATTCATATATCCTGATTTTTGATAGAATTGTTTTAATCTAGCAAGGTTATCTTCTAGGGTAGCATCTTCTATTTGTCCTCCGCTTAGTATTGATAGAAGTAAACCATAATAAGTTGCTCCCGGAGAGGATGAGACAGGATCGGTTGAGGCTATGTTAATATTACCATATAATTCGTTTAGGCCAACATCACTCCATTTTTTATTATTTAAGATATAATCTATTAATTTATTCATGTCAGTAATATAATAAACATTATCTTCTAAAGTTACTATTCCTTCATTAATAAAGGCATTTACTACTTCTTTCCAACTATATATTACAATTGGTGTATTTAGGGTAAGGCTACCTGCAATAACAGTGTATCTATCGGCTTCGTTATTTTCTTTATTTGGCGCTAATTTATAATAATCATAAAATCTTTGATCAGATGTGAATAAGGCATCGTATTTGCTTACACCACTTGTATTAATAGAAATATCTTCATTATTTTGAATTCTTTTTATTATGCTCTCATTTCCTAGGTTAACCGATTCTCTAATAAGGGGTTTAGTTATGGTTTTACCATTACTCCAAGTATCAAAAATAACATTTAATTTATATTTCTTTTTTAATATTTTTAAAACTTCTTCGTCAGCAAGAAAATCTTCTTTACCTCCTCCTGTTGCTACATAAACGGTTTTTAGGTTAGTAAATCCTTTGTCATTACTAAGAGTGTTTATTCCAACTATCAATAATATTAAGAATATAAATATACTAATTCCAATTATTTTCTTTTTATCCATTGTTATTCTCCTTAACTTCTAATTCATTTTCATTAAAGCCATCTGCTTTTAACATTGAACTAAATACTTTCATTTCAGCATCCATGTCGATTATTTCTTTTTGATATAAGTTATTTAATATGTTTCTAAAAGCTTTATCTATCGATGCTAACATATTTATTGTTGAAGTCATAAACTTCTTACTATCTTTAGAAGATAAATTATTGTTTTCTATTTCATCATATCTATTTATTATTTTAACAGTAATAGGTAAGTAATAATCAAAGAAGTTATCTATGTTTTTGATTTTTTTAGGTTTTTTTTCAATTGTTTTAATTATCTTACTAGTACTATCATTGATAGATGTTAAATAGGCTTTTATTTCGTCATTATCAATATAAGATTTGGCTTCGATTATGCGTTTATTTTGTTTTTTAGCATTTTCTAAGACTTTGTATAGGTTAAAGTTTTCTTCTTTAAGAGTTTTTTTGTTTTTGGTTAGTACTAATTCTCCAGCGACAAAAGCACTTGTGCCAATTAATACGGAAGGAAGAATTGGCAAAGATAATGCTAAGTATGGAATGGCAAAGAATGCACTTCCAATAAGGGCTGAAATAGTATCTTTGTGTTTCATTAAATCACATCCTTAATTATATCCTCTTACTTCTTTAAAGGCATTTAAAAGGCTTGTTTTACCATCAAATACTTTAGCATTAGTAAGTTTTGCTATTTTTTTTAATTCTGTTTCACTGGCACTTCCAAAGGTAATACTATATACAGGTATTTCTTTATTTAGTTTTTTATAATATGAAGATAATTCATTATAGTTACCTATGTTAATGATTCCATCGGTCATGGCTATGATGGTTTTAGTATAGTTATCACTTTCTTGGTTTAAGATATTTAAACCTTCTATAATGGCTTTATATAAGGCTGTTCCACCTCCTACATTACCGTTTTCTATTTCTTTAATTAAATTACTTGTTTCATAACCACTCGTGGTATTGTATATACCGTTTATTTTACTGCTAAATAAGATTATGGTAATTTTATCATTTTTAGAAAATTGTAATTTATCAATCGATGCTTCATTATAATCTAAAATATATTTCATGGCACTGGTTAATTCTTTAATACCAGTTCCGTTCATACTACCTGAATAATCTAAGCAAAATACTGTATGAGTCGGTTTTCTTAAAGATTCAATATATAAGTTAATTGCTTCGGTCATTACTTTTTTAGAAGGAAATTTAGTTACGTTTAAGTATTTCTTAGTATCAATTCCCCAGTCAGGATTAAATACTTTTTCATTTACTTTGTCATTAGTGCCTCCATACCAAGTTCTACGCCCTTTTTCTTTTAATGTTCCTTGAAATTTATCACTTAATAGATAGGTTTGTAGTTTTAAAAATGTTTCTTTCTTATTGCTTTTATTATCAATGAATCCAAAGGCTGAATCGTTTATGGCCACCCCATCAATTGGATAAATTAGATATAATTCTTCTTTTTTCTTATTTTTTAACATGGTATTGATATTTATTAGTGATGCTTCGTCAGCGATTACGGCTTCGTATTCATCATTGTTTAAAAACATTTCTTTTAAGAATGTTTCATCACCACTGACACGTTCAACTCCTTTAAATAAATCGGTTAAATCTTTGATAAGGTTGGTATTTTCTAGGTGTTTTTCGGTTAATACTTCGGGATTGCCCGCGATAGCATTTAGGAAACCCATATAGGCTGTAGCTCCAGTGTTGGTTTTGGTAACCGAAGGCATTACATATTTAAGTTTATTTTCTTTAATTAAGTTTAAGATAGTGCTGTTTTTGATGTTACCATTCGTTAGATTTAATTCACTGGCTTTACTTTTTTTTACTCCAAATACAACGGGACTAATACTTATACTTTTAGATTCATTTACTAAATAAGGGTTATCTAACATATATAGCCACATGGAATTAGCAATCCATACGCAGTCATAATTACTGGAATTATTATTTATTTCATCGACAATATCTAAATCTCCCATGTAAGTAAATTTAACTTTTATATTATTTTTTTTAGCATAATTTTTAATATTATCTTCTAAGTCAGCATTATCATAGGAAGATAATATGTTTAATGATTTAGAAACATTTAATTTATCTTTACTACCAGCAATAGTACTTATTAAAGATAAAATTAATAGGAATATAACAACATATAAAACTTTTTTACTATTTTTATTCATAATAACCCTCACATTCTTGATAATTTAATTTTATCACTAAATTAGTTAAAAGACAATATTTATTATTTGTAAATTCATTATAATATAAGATTATTTTAATGTCAAGATATTCTCATACATTTGTTTGAAATATTTTTTAATTTTTTCGCTATGCTGTTATAGTTCTTTAGATACAATAGTGCTTCTTTTTAAGCAATTTAATATCTTCTTTACCTATACTAATTTCTTTTTTATATCTTTTTGTTATTAAAGTTGCTTCGTTTTTATTTTCATTCGAAGTTACTTTATTAATTGTATTAATAATAAAACCATTTATAATAATTGAAGGCTTATCCAATATTGAAATTATCATTGAACTTGCATTTTAAAAAAACTCCATAATCTATTATTAAATAGAAAATAGAGTTTGATATTGACTTAGGGTTTCTAAAGTTTCCTAAATACTTATCATTATTAATATAAAGAGAAATAAACAAAAGATAGTTTCTACTCTACATAATCGTACCATATAACAAAACCAATGCAAATAATTTTTATGGTTAAAACAAGGAAAATCTAACTCACGAATCAATTAGTGAAAGCGTGATTTTTGGTTCTTCAATATAACTAAGTGTAATCTTTAGATATATCAATATCAAATTGTTCTAATTCATTATTTTCTATAACAATTTTTTAATAAATTTAATTATATATAGGCTTGTCAATATAATATGAAAACAAATGAAATAAGAAAAAACTTGATATACAAGATATTATATTTAGTAATTTCTATATAAATTTAAAATAGAATTATTTTTTAATTAATTTATTTATTTTTTCATTTGCGAGTTCGGGAGATTCTAAAATCATTGTTTTAAAATATTCAGTTTGTAATTTATAAAAGTACTTTTCTCTAAATAATACATTATGCGGAATTATTATTTTATGATTTTCTTCAAATTCATCTGCTTTTTTATATGGAATGAGAACGGTTCCATTGTATTCGGATTCTAAATTTTCATATACTACGTAGTCAGCATCTCTATTAGTTCTTTTAACTGGTATATCTGTTGAACCATGAACAATATCTATTTCTCTATTATATTTGTATGTACCTATATATACATATATTTCTTCATCTGGGGTTATATCGACTTGTCTTAAGGCTATAGATATTAATTGGTCATCGGTGAGTTTATCAATTTCTTTATTTATTCCTGTTGTTTTTTCTTCTAAAATATCTAGTAATTCTAAATATTTTTTAACTTGTTCTGTTTCTTTTAACTTTGATATTTTTTTTTGTAATTCTAATACTTCATTTTTCTTAGTTTGTAGTTCTTTTACTTTTTCTTTTATTTTTTTTAAATCTTCACTTTTCATAAATAGTCTCCCTTAATCTATGTATTAATTATACAAAACAAAGAAGCAAATTAATTTGCTTTACATCACTTCACAGTGATGTGATTTCTGTTTTAAGGACTCTTTATCCATACTTCTCCATAGACTTAAAATTCGATAATCACTACCGTATTTTTTTCTTAACTATTAAGAAATCTTGTCCTTTCTTTTATATTACTGCATAATTTTTCATATATAACTTTAATCCTTTAAACACAATATTTATATTTATATTTATATTTATATTTATATTTGCATTTAAATTTTTACCTATTTCTTGGCCACATTTTTGACATTTATATTTTCTTACGTTTAAATTCTTATATTTTAAGGTTTTTTTTCATTATTAGGATATAATCTAAATTTATATGCACTATGCATCATTCTCATCACCTTACATATTACATACTAAAGATAACATGCAATTGTAGCGTTGTCAATATGTTTTTATACTTATGTTTACCATAAAAGTTTATATGCTATTTTACTACATAAGCATTCATGGAAGAACGTATGAATAGAACAAAAATCAACAACAATGAATGTATATGAACATTAATATCATAATTCAAAAAAAAATTAATTAATATATTAGAAAAAAAGAAAAAGAAAAAACCCTTGATAAACAAGGGATAATTCGCATATGGCGTCCCCGATTGGATTTGAACCAACGACCTATCGCTTAGGAGGCGATTGCTCTATCCAACTGAGCTACGAGGACATATATTGATTATAACATATAAATAAGAAAAAAAGTAGATATTTTTTTTATTTATCTACTTTTATACCATTTTGCTTATAAATAATGCTAATAATACGTAACTATTTCTAAATTTTACTTTACATAGTTTTTGGTATTCTTGAATAAATTCATATGAGCCTACTAATTTATCTACTATGCTAACAATCCAACTTTCTAAGTATTTAGGTACTTTATTTAATACAACAGGAAACATATGAGATACTATAATATCTTGTTCTTTTTCGGTTATATTAAATGTTTCGTTGGCATTACTAAGTGCTATTTTAGGATGCTTAAATGTACTAGATACTTTTTTGTTTACTTTATTGTAATTATCTGTTATAAAGAAATCATGTAGTAATCCACCAATAGCAGTTTCTTTATAGTCTAAATTTAATAATTTAGCTACTTTATAAGAATAATATGACACTCTAAGTGAGTGTTTTAATCTACTCGTACCATGATGTAAACAGTTACCTATTTCTTTATATTCATTATTATTAATGATATTTTTAATAATGTTTAAATATTCAAAGTCATTATATGTATTATTCATCGGGAACCCCTTCCTACTACAATAGTATATCACATTTTTTGCTTTTTTTGAATAACAAAAGTTTATTTATCTAGCATATTAAGTAAATTTATTTTAAATATATCTTTATCTTTATGTGTTTTAGATACCATAACACCTTTATATGTAGTTAATTCGCTTTGATGTCCTTCGGCTAAAATATCTTCTGGTGTTATTGTTTCGAGAAATACGATGCCTTGATTTTCGTATACTGAGTAATGAAGCATCATATCACCATGTACTTTGGCAAACATGATATCAGTAGGTAATTTTAGTTCATATTTAGTAATTTTTTCTTGTTTGTTTACTGATTTAATAACTCCTTCAAACTTGCCTTCACGAAATTGTG
Organism: Clostridium sp. CAG:762; assembly: GCA_000432575.1. Lineage (GTDB taxonomy): Bacteria > Bacillota_I > Bacilli_A > RF39 > UBA660 > CAG-762. Next base: position 3,278 of record HF996780.1, on the reverse strand, counting down.
GATAGTAATCAAATATTAGTTTTTTATATGCAAGCATGTTGTATTTTTTTACTGATCTTTCTTTTTTTCTAAATTCATTTTCATTTAGGTAATCTATAATATATCCATTCTTCATAACTTTTACCCCCTTTAGTTAGAAGAAGCACTAGAAGGTACTAGTGCTTTATCTTACATATTAACTTCTTTAGTTTCTATAAGCTCCCAACCGTCGCCTAAAGATTTGTTTTTACTCCATGTGTATCTTACGTTTGTTGTTATTTTTAGATATCTATAACTATATAATTTTCTTGTTTCTGTCATTTCATATCCTGCTGGTATTTCGCTAACCCAGTCAGTATAGATATAGTACCCGTCATCCCTTACATATTCTTTCTTACCTGTTGCGGTATATCCTTCTTCTTTTTCATTAAATGTCCATATTGTAATTGTTTTACTTTCACCTTGAGTACATTCTTTCTTAGTAGTATCAGGTAACTTAGTACATTTTTCTTCAGTGTGTTCTGGTGTTACAATAACATCTTTGTAATAACCTTCTGTAGAACAATCTTTATATATAGTTCTATATTTAAGAACTTGAGTTTGATATGTATATGGAACAGTTCTTGTTTTAGTAACTGGCTTACATTCTGTCTTAGTAGCATAATTATCTACTTTAGTGTAACCACATGTTTTACATTTTTTAACCCATGAACTACCTGTTTTATATCTTACAGTTTTACATTCTTGGTCGGTGTAACTTTCTGTTCGATAAGATGTATGAGTTTCTGTATCATAATATGGTTGCTGTTCAGGACATTGTTTAGTTTGACCATTAACCCATTCCTTTTTAGTTACAGCAGGAACTGTAATAGTTTCACATTTTTCACCACCTGGAACAATAACATCAACACACTCATTCTCACCTTCAACGGTTTTAGTATGTTCATATTTATATACTGGCACACTAACCCATTTTTTACCTTTATATTGGATCTTTTCTTTCTTATCATCTGCTTGTTTTATTTCTGTTGTCCATGCAGACCAATCAGTCCATTCTTGTTTAGTCTCAACCTTTTTAAATTTATAAATATAATTCTTAGTTGTTTGTCCTTTATTATTAGGTTTTGGCGTTTCTTTTTCTACCAATGCACATTCATTATTACATGATAAATTACATTCTAAATCCATATAACTTAAGATGTAATCAGAAGCTCCATCACAAGATAAATATGTTTTCATTTCATATTCTTTATCTAATCTAGTGATTTCTACATAGGAACTATCATAGTTACATGCATTACCTTTTTTATCTAATACGTTTAAAAGTAATTTTTTATCAATCATATCTTTAAGTGATATTTTTACTTTTTCATTAACATTTTTAGGTAATCTTTTGATAGTAAAGTAATCTTTGGCAGCATTTTTCATATCATTAATGTTTTGATTAAATATTCTATCTGTAATAACTGAAACACTAGCACTTAAGTTATCTACTTTGCCTTCTAATTCTTTGGTATTAGGCATTGGTAATAACCAAGATAATAATAATACGAAGATTACTACTAAAACTGCTCTTGATGCAAATCCTTTCCAACTAAATTGTTCAACTGTTTTAATACTTTGATTTCCTTGATAATTGCTCTGATAATTACCTTGATTATTATTAGTATAATTACCAGTAACGTTTCCATTATAAGTATTCATAATATCCCCCTCTTTCAAAAAGATGTCTCATATTCTAGCATATTGTATGGTAATTGTCAAGTCTTTTCAAACTTTTTTTCGTTTTTTTAGATTTAATTTTAAATTATTCTCTTAATTATATGATTATTTTTGTTTGATTATACTGTCTTTTTTCTTTTTAAGGCTATTTTACTTTCAATATTAACTCTTTGAACTAAACCACATGCACATAAAAGTGATAGTGTATAAGAACCTCCATAAGATAAGAATGGAAGTGGTACACCAGTAAGAGGCATTAAGCCTAAAACTCCGCCCAGATTAATGGTAATATGAAGAAGTAAATACATGCAGACACCATAAGCTATAAGTGAATTTTTTAAGTTGTTGGCATTTTTAGCAATTCTAAAAGTTAAATATAGCATAATAAAATATAAAATAATAATAACAATTCCTACGATTAATCCCCATTCTTCAACGATAATAGGAAAGATAAAGTCAGTATATGATTCTGGTAAATATAAGTATTTTTGAGTGCTTTCACCTATACCTTGACCTTTTAATCCTCCATTATTGAAGGCAATAAAACCATTGCAAAGTTGATAACCTGTTTGTTCTTGATATCTTAAACATGGATCTAGGAAGTTTAATCTTGACATTTGATAAGAATGTAAAATGTCTTTACCAAAGGCAATGAATATTAAGGCAAAGAGTAAGGTGCTACAGACAAGAAGTTTATTGATTAATGATTTATATCTTTTAGGCATTGGTACAGAATAAAAGATTAATAATGCAAGTAACATGGTAATTGATGCTGTTCCTAAATCGGGTTGTGAGGCTATTAAGAGAAAACCAATTGCAATAAATAATAATGGTTTTAATAAAATGGATTTTTCTTCTAATTTATTTATGTTTTGGGAATAATAAACAGCCATGTAGATAATTATTACAATTTTATATACTTCAGCGGGTTGAAATTTAAAGAATTTTAAATCAAACCAGCTTTTAGCATTATGAACAGGAGTTCCCCATATGAATAGTGAGGCTAATACTAGTAATGAGATATACATTAAGGATTTAGATATTTTATTATATATTTCTGTTGGTAAGAAGATGATAATTAAATAACCTATTAAGCCTATAATTACAAATATTAATTGTTTAAAAAAGTAATTGTATGGACTGGCTCCATATCTCATGTAACTTTCCATTGATGATGCACTTTGAATCATAATTAGTCCAAAGCAAGTAAAAATAATTGTTAATATAAATAAAGGTTTATTAATATTTGTTAGTATTTTTTTCATATTATCACTTATTCCTTACATTAATAATATCATGAATATAAATAAAAAGAAACTAATTTTTATAAATTAGATTCAATTTTACTTGTTTTGCTATTCGCGTTATAGTTCTGTAGAATTAATTTTACTATTAAATTAATTGTAATTAATTGATTACTTTTTTGTTATTTTGTTACTGAAAGCACAACACGAAACCCGCCGTTATAGTCGTACCCACCCGAGGCGATGAAGAAGAAGAACACACCAGCATAACCCCCATTGTTGTAGAAGCCCCCGCGTACGAACCAAGGGTTAGAGGAACTAATAAAGTAATTC
>HF996779.1 GCA_000432575.1 Clostridium sp. CAG:762 | reverse complement strand
CTATTCTTATGTGTTAATTTTACTATTTTTATATTTTATTGTCAATATTTATTTACTTTATTTTATCATTATACATCTTACCATAAACCGATACTATTTTAATACTATTATCTATATTATTAGAATCACTCATATTATTACAAATATAATTATTACTATTAATTAATTCATTATTTATATATAAACCATTATCTTTATTTACTAATATCATATTTTTAGATAAATAAATATAACAATTCTTATTACCTAATTCTATTAAATAATTACCCCTTATAGTAGTTAAATAATATTCCTTATCATTTAATACTTTATTTATCTCTATTACTTCTTCCTTCATTACTTCATTTATACTACTTAGTGTTTTAGTATTAAACTTCTTCGTTCCAGATAATATTGTTAAATATGAAACTAATATCAACATAAATAATATTAATACCGAATATAAAACTGCTGAAATAGCAAAACCTTTATTATTTAACTTCATAAGTTCCTCCTAATATTTAATTATCTTTTTATCAGTTTCTATTACTTTATCTATATAACTATCTGGTACCACGATTGTATTACTATTCCCATCTGATATATACCTATTTTTTTCTAACAAATTAAAAACCATCTCAATATCAAAATCTTTACCATTATTATCATAAGCCCTACATCTTTTTATATATGTCTTATCAAAATCTTTATCAAATGGCGATACTTCAGGCTTCCATCCCACTCTCAAAGAAGCTTCTGTCTCATAAGTATAATCTTCATAAGTACCCTTTATCACATAAGGATAATTTTCATGCTTTTTACTTGTTGGATTACCATAAGGTAAAGCCAATATCTTTACATACTTATTAGGTATAATCTCATCCAATTGCTTATATACCTTAGCTATTACCTCTTGAGTTTTAGTTATCGTTGTACTATTTAAATTATTATGACCTACAGTATGATTACCAACATCATAACCATGTTCCACTAACCATTTTAATATCTTCTCATTATATTCTTTTTGATTAAATATAGAAGATGTTATAAAGAAAGTAGCTGTTACATTATAATCAGGATATTTTTTCTTAAATTCTTCTAAAATACCAACTGCACTACTAGGATCTATAATAATATTACCATCACTATCTAAACCCGTTACTTTAATATTATTATCATTACCATCATCAAATGTTAAAACAATAGGACTCTTTCCATAAGCAGTATCTATATTACCACGAACATAATCGATTAACCTAATCATTCTATATCCCTTTTGATAATACATCTCTAAATCCTCACGAAAAGCTTCAGTCGTTCTATTATATCCATCCCTATCAACATTACCACCAGTATAATTAGTCTCACTAGAAGGCTTATCTATAATATTATGATACATCATAATAGGTACTTCCCCTAATTCATTAATATTATCTTTCTTTAATTTATTTAAATCTAACTCTCCTAAAGACACAACAACTCGCAAAATATCTCCCTTTTTTATTTCATTATTTTCCAAAATACTTTGACTAACAACATAATCTTTCTCTATATTATCATCATAATCATAAGTAATTTCTAATTTTAAATCATATTCTTTAGCATATGTCTTTAAATCACCTAAACTCTTATTAACAAAATTAGTCATATATAATTCTTCCTTACATTCAGTAGTATTTTTAAAAAATAATTTAATTGGTATAAAAACAATACTAACTAATATAAATAAAGCTATAATAACTCTATTCCATTTAATTCTAACTTTTTTTTTCTTCTTCATAGTCCTCCTACTTTTCTTTATTAATATCTTCTAATTTAACACTAACAAGCCTACTTACTCCTGATTCTTGCATCGTTATACCATATAAAATATTAGCATATTCCATAGTCTTTTTCTTATGTGTTATTATTATAAACTGTGTCTTATCATGATATTTGTCTAAATATGTTCCAAAATTATCAACATTTACTTCATCTAAAGCAGCCTCAACCTCATCAAAAATACAAAAAGGTACTTTCTTAACATTCAAAATAGCAAAAAGTAAAGATATTGCCGTAAATGTCTGTTCTCCTCCTGATAAAGCATTTATTGATTTCAAACTCTTGCCTGGTGGCTCAGCACTTATTTCAATTCCTGTTTCTAATAAATTATCTGGTTCAGTTAACCTCAAAGATGCATTTCCTCCTTTAAACAATTCTTTAAATACCTTAGCAAATTCAATATTAATCTTATCAAATGTCGTACTAAATCTTTCCTTCATAACTTCATCCATCGAACTAATAATTTCCAAAAGAGTATCACTCGCTGTATCTAAATCCTCTTTTTGCTTAGTTAAAAAATTATATCTTTCATTTACTCTATCATATTCTTCAATAGAACCTAAATTAACAGTACCCAAATCCTTTATTTGTTCCTTTAAACTACTAACTTTTTCCCTAGCATCATTTGCCTCAATCTCTAATTTATATTTACTCTTAGCATTTTCATAAGTCATATTATATTCATTAGTTAAATCTAATAAAATATTATCCAACTTAACCTCAATACGATTCACTAATATCTCTAATTCCTTTAACTGCTTTTCCTTCTTACTAATATACGCACTATTCTTCTTAGTAACAGTTTCTAAATTAGTAATTATTTCACTAACATTATCCTTATCCATTTTCAAAACATTAATACTAGTTAAAACATTATCTCTTTCCTTTGTTGTCAAAGTAATATCATTATATAATTTAGCCTCTTCTAAATCTTCCTTATTACTAAGTAATCCATTATAACTATCTAAATTATTCTTAATACTTAATCTTTCATCACTTAATTTATTTAACTCTTCTCTCTTATTACTAATTAAATCATTAATTAAATTATTTTTATTTCTTAACTCATATAAATCATTTTCATAATTATGTAATTCTTTCTCATAATTAGTTAAACTACTCTCTTCATTCTTTATTTTCTCAACTAATAACCTATGCTTATTTTGATAATTATCTATCTCATATTTCTCTTTTAAAATATTATTCTTAATATTACTTCCACCAGTAATACTACCTCCAACATTTATAATATTACCATCTATTGTAACTATCTTATAAGCATGATTAATCTTCTTAGCAATATTATTAGCACATTCTATATTAGTAGATACAATAACATTACCTAATTGATTTAAAATAATATTTTCATATTTCTTATCATATTTAACTACATTTGAAGCAATATCTACATAACCTGAAACATCCTTAATACTATTAATAATATTACTAGGAATATATCTTGGTTTAATAATATTTAAAGGATAAAAAGTCGCTCTTCCCAAATTATTATCCCTTAAGTAGTGCACACACTTACTAGCCTCTTCTTCATTATCTGTTACAATATAACTACTAGCAATACCTAAAGATGTCGATATAGCTAATTGATATTTTTCTTCCATATCTATTAATTTCCCAATTATATTATGTACTTTAAACTTAGGATTATTTAAGATATTCTTTACTGAATTAGGCAAATTAGAATTATTATTAACAACATTCTCTAAATATTCTATCTTATATAAAATATCATTCTCTTCTCTCTTACTTCTAGCAATACTATCGATAATCTTATTCATCTTACTTTTAAGTTCATTATAACTATTCTCTTTACTTTTAATACTATCAAATAAATTAGAATATTCCTTCTCATTAATTATTATATTATTATTTAAATTATTTATCTTAGTCTCTATATCTAATAAAGTCTTACTTAAATTATCAACATTATTCTTTAACAAAGAAGTCTCCTTAGTATATTTCTTTCTCTCTTGTAAAACCTTTAAAGAAGATTTTAAATTTTCTAACTTAGATGTAATAGTTAATAATATAGTTTGCTTCTCATTTATTTCCTCATCTTTTTTCTTTAACTTATCCTTATTCTCTAAAATACTAGTATCACTAATACTAGAACTTGAATTCATACTTAAAAGTTCATCATTAATTAAATCTATTTGTCTTTTAGATTCCCTATAATTAAAATTTAACTTCTCTATATCAAAAACCATTAAAGATATCTCTAAATTACTAAGATTATCTTTTAGTGATAAATACCTCTTAGCATCCCTACTTTGAACTTCAAGAGGTTTTAAATTAGCCATAAGTTCATTAATAATATCATTTACCCTAATTAAATTATCATTTGTCTTTTCTAATTTCCTTATTGCTTCTTCTTTTCTCTTCTTATACTTAAGTACCCCCGCAGCTTCTTCAAAAACACCTCTTCTATCTACCGGTTTACTAGATATTATTTGAGATATTTTACCTTGCCCAATAATATTAAAACTCTCCTTAGAAGATGATGTATCTAACATTAAATCAGTTATATCCTTTAAACGACACCTTTCTCCATTAATGAAATATTCATTCTCACCACTTTTATAAACCATCCTCTTAATTGATACCTCAGGAAAATTAATAGGTAAACTATTATCAGTATTATCAAATATTAAAGTAACAGAAGCACTGCTAAGAGGTTTCCTTGATTTAGAACCAGAAAAAATAACATCATTGATACTACCATCTCCTCTTAAATTCTTAGAAGATTGCTCCCCTAAAACAAACTTAACAGCATCTAAAATATTACTCTTACCACTTCCATTCGGGCCTACAATTCCATTTATATTAGGAGAAAACACAATACTAGTTTTATCCGCAAAAGACTTAAAACCATATAAGTCTATCTCTTTTAAATACATTTATATCACCATATTTCTAAAGATAATTATACAAAAAAAAAAGAAAAAAAACAAGGCCTTAATACATTCCTTGTATTTTCTTAATATCAGTATCAGTTAAATTAACAATTTTCCAATTACCTGATTCATCCTTATTAACTTCGATTTCTAGAGTATACTTAATCTTTTCCTTCACATCTTTTAATCTCTTTAATTTCTCATCAATATAATCATTTGTTGTTACATCAGTTTTAGTAGAATACTCATCATCTAGTTTATCAACAGTCTTCTTAAAATCTAATACTTCAATTTCTGCGGTTACTATAGCATTATTACCATCTACTTTTTCATCTTTAATTGTATAAGTCAAATTCTTATACTGATTCTTAATAATATCACGATATTCATTCCTTTGACTATCAGTTAAAGTTTCCTTATTAAGTAAAGTATCTAATTCATTCTTAATATCATTATCATAACTTTGATATTTACTAAACAATTCTTCAACCTGTTTCGTTGGTGTATTCATTAGATTACCACATCCTGTTAATAAAATAATTATACTAATAAATAAAAGTATTTTTTTCATAATATTTTCCTCCTACTATTAACTTTAACAATATTTAATTTTTTATACTCAAAATATTATAAATATCTCTAGTACAATTTAAATAAATCTTTTTTATTCTTATATTCCCAGAATGTATTCTCGCTATCTCTAATTCCTTATTATATAAATCTAATATTTGAATATATTTTTCTATATACTCTTTCAAAGTACTTAGATAATCTCCCTTACTAATCTTAATATTATCTATTTCCCTATTCAACTTATCATGATATCTATCCTCTAAAGCAAAATCAAATATAACATAATTATTACTATCCAATTTATCAAATAACTCCTTATAAACATTCATATCAATTCCATCTTTAAAAACAATAACATAACTATTTAAACCATCATCAGTAAATACCGTTTTAGTCTTTTCACTCTGATTAAATCCTAAAAAAAAGGAACAAATAAAACTAATTAACATCAAATAATAGACATATTTCTTCATATTTTTCACCTATTAGTAATATGCTAAAATAATATTATTTTAATACCTAAATATTGCTTTTTTTTATAAATTTATTTATAATATTTCTTGTGATTTATATGAAATATTTATTTAAAGAAAAAAAATTTATCTATCTTATCAGTATCCTAATAAGTTTTCAATGCCTTATTTACTTTTTAACTAAACTTTTTCAAAACAATTATCATTTATTAGAAAGTAAAATAGATTTATATATCCCTTTCATCCCTTATTTTGTTTATTTTTATATTATATGGTACTTAACCCTCATCCTTATTCCCTACCTACTTTATTTAAAAGATAAATTAATGTTTTATAAATATTACCTAAGTTATATCTTAACCACTATTATATCAGGAATTATTTATATAATATATCCCACCAAAATATTAAGACCAAGTATTATTCCAAATAACATATCCACATTTCTAGTTAACATCATTTATAAATTAGATAATCCCCCAATAAACTTACTACCTAGTATGCATTGTAGTTTCTGCTTTCTATTTATTTTTAGCACCCTACTAAATAAAAATATAGAAAAAAAATATAGAATAATTATTTTAATCTTATCTATATTAATTATATTATCAACATTATTTATTAAACAGCACTTATTAATTGACATTCTAGCTTCCTTCATCATTTCATCGCTTACTTTTATTTTAGTTAAGCATACTAAATTAAACCAAGTATTAATTCGATTAAACCTAGTAAAATAAATATTACCATAACCTTTAAACTAGGTTTTTTTATTTTAATACGAGAAACAAACAAAAATGATATTAAAATAATACTAATTAAATAAACCAATTCAAAATATGCCCCTAATAAATCCTTTAAAGCATAAATAAGTGGAAATATTAAAGCTACACTAGTAACAGGAAGCCCCGTATAATACTTTAAAGTACTATTATCATTATCTTGCCTAGTAATCTCTAAAACATTAAAATAAGCAAGCCTTATCAAAGCACATAATGCATATAAAATCAAAAAAATAAAATGATAATATTTATTTAATCCAATTGCATAACCAATAACAATAGGTAAAATACCAAAACAAACCAAATCACTAAGTGAATCTATTTGAATACCATAGTTAATCTCTTCTTTACTTCTCTTCTTTGTCCTAGCCACTTTCCCATCAAACATATCAAAAAGTCCACAGAAAAGAATACATAAAATACTATAGAATAAATTACCATTTAAAGCCATAAAAATACCAAAAACACCAGTAGCAAAACCTAAATAAGTAAGTATTACTGTATAATTATAAAATCCTATCATAAACTACCTCACAAAAAAATTGTAACATAATTTCATATCATTTACAACAAATTTAACTCTAAAATTCTTATTCCAAAATAGTACTATACTTAGAATCAACATTTTTCTCATAAATAACTAACTTATTATTACTATCAAGCGTTGCTAATAAAATATCATCAAGTACATACCCATTCACTTTAAGTTCCTTAAGTAACCATGATTCATCTTTATTCATAACATTAAGATTATGTTTCATAATTTTAGTATCTATAATAACATTAGAAACAAGGACAGATTTCTCTATTGTGAGTTTCATATCTTTTTTAGTTACAGGCTTATCTTTATCACTAGGCAAAAAACTAATACGCCCATTACTCTCCATAATAGCATACTCTATCTCTTCTAAATTAAAATATCCCGCATTCCTAGCCTCTTCTAACAAATCATTAATATCAAACTTAGCCTTTTCTAAACCCTTTTCAATTATTTTACCATTTTCAACAATCATAGTTGGAGTACCAGTAAAAATTCTTCTAAATTTAATACTCTTTAACGTAAGATAAGAAACCATTGCATTAAAAAGAGCATAAATAAGCATTGCCACGATTCCATCTACTAAATTTTTACTTGTATCCAAAGATATATCTGCCGCGATTGAACCTATCGTAATACCCACAACATAATCAAAAATATTTAACTGAGATATTTGCTTTTTCCCCATCAATTTAGTAAACATAAACAAAGTTATTAAAGAACTTATTGTCCTTATAATAACATCTATAATTATATTAAAATCCATATTATTCACCAATTTTATTATTTACTCATACAAACAATTTATACTTTTTTTTTAAAATAACATGTTACTTTTGACAAAATCAAACAAATATGCTATAATTTTATCAGTTGGAGGGGAATTATTATGGATAATAAAGAAGAAAGAAGAGAAAATGCCAAGAAAATTAATTTAATGCCTGAAGGTGCAAACGACGAAGACTACAAAGGATTTAAATTTAAACTATTTAGAGTAGTACCTGAAAATGTCGCTGTAATTAGAAAAGGATGGATAACAGGACGTATTACTGTTAAAGGTTCTGGTTTAAGATTCTTTCCATGGTTTGATACTAAATTAATATCAGTAGCATCAAAAAACATTGATTTTCCACCTGAAGAATTTAAAACAAACGATGGTATTATGGTTAAAATAGACATAGCCGCAACAATTAAAGTGGTAGATCCTTATAAATTTGAAACAAAAGGTTTAAACCCACTTCAAGAATTAGCGGTTGTTACTAAATCAGTAATAAGAAACTTTGTTGAATCATTAGATGCTAAAGACCTAACTAAAGATATTAACAATTTAGATAATATCTATCAAGATCGTAGATTTATTAAATTTGAGCAAAAATATGGCGTTAGAATTACTGATATTCAATTTGAAAACATCGAATTACCTGATTCATTAAAAGCAGACTATGAAAAAACATTAATGCAAGAAAACGAAAACAAAAGAAGAATTGCCGAAGCGGAAGCAAATAAAAAAATCGCAGATTTAGAAGCCGAAAAAATTAAAATTAAAGGAGCCGCTGAAGCACAAGCAAGAGCACAACTTCAAAACATACCTTTAGAACAATTATTTAGCCTTTTAGAAAAATCAGGTATGACAAGTGAACAAATAAATAGCTTTATCAATGGCTATATTTATGCTAATAGTCCAAATGGTAAAGTTGTGAATATTGTTGGCAACAATACAAATAACAGTAGCATGTCTGAAACAATAGCCTCAGTTGAAGCCGCCCAAAATAGTAACAATAATAATTTTGTAGGAAGAAGAAAAAGATAAGTTCAATACTTATCTTTTTTCAATTATTCTCAAATTGTGAATTATAAATACTAGCATAAAATCCATTCTTCTTAAGCAATTCCTTATGCTTACCTACTTCTACTATATTACCATCATTCATTACTAATATTAAATCAGCATTCTTTATAGTAGATAACCTATGTGCTATTATAAAACTAGTTCTATTCTCCATAAGTTTATCCATAGCCTTTTGAATTAAAATCTCTGTCCTTGTATCAACATTAGAAGTAGCCTCATCTAAAATTAGAATTTTAGGATCTTTTAAAATAACTCTAGCAATCGTAAGCAACTGCTTTTGACCAGCAGAAATATTACTAGTTTCTTCATCTATCTGCATATCATAACCAAGTGGATTAGTTTTAATAAAATGGTCAATATATGAAGCCTTACCAACCTCCTCTATCTCTTTAATACTAGCATTTAATTTACCATAACTAATATTTTCCTTAACAGTACCATTAAATAACCAGGTATCTTGTAAAACCATACCAAATATACTTCTTAAACTATCCCTTTTAAATTTTCTAATATCTATTCCATCTAATTTTATAACACCATCATTAACATCGTAAAAACGCATTAATAACTTAACTATAGTAGTCTTTCCTGCACCAGTTGGACCGACAATAGCCACCTTTTGACCTTTTTTAATAGTCGCATTAAAATTATGAATAATTATCTTATCCTTATCATAACCAAATGATACATTATCAAACTCTATATTACCAACAACATTCTTACTTACCTCTTTTGTTCCATCAACCTCTTCTGTAACATCCAAAAATTCAAATACTCTCTCACTTGAAGCCACCATAGACTGAATTAAACTAAATATTTGAGCAATACTCATAATTGGAGTATTAAAATTTCTCACATACTGTGAAAACGATAAAATATAACCTATTTCTAATTTACCCTTAGTAGTTAAATAACCACCTATAATAGCCACGATTACATAACCTAAGTTACCCAAAAAATTCATAATAGGATGAATTAAACCAGATAAAAATTGACCCTTCCATGCCGCATTATATAAAGTATCATTTAAATTTTCAAACTTTTTTAATTCTTGCTCTTCCCCATTATAAGCCTTAACTATAGAATGTCCTCCATAAACTTCTTCTACATGAGAATTAATATGTCCAAGATATTCTTGAGTTTGATTAAAATATTTTTGACTCTTAGAAACACTAAACATAAGTAATAATATTCCTATTGGTAATATCAAAATAGAAACTCCAGTTAATAAAGGGCTAATACTAAGCATCATCATAATAATACCTATAAGCATTACAAATGATGATATTATTTGAGTTAAACTTTGATTTAAATTTTCTCCAATTGTATCAATATCATTAGTAATTCTAGATAAAATATCCCCCGTTTTCTTAGATTCAAAAAACTTAAGAGGTATCTTATTCATTTTAGCTATTACTTTCTTCCTTAGTTCATAAGTATAATTATTAGAAATATAAGCCATGATAAAACTTTGAAAATAAGTAAATATTGCACTCACTAAATAAATTACTATCAAAATAATTAAGATATGTAATATTTTATCAAAATCAATACCTACTCCTGTTTGAAATTTTGAAATCACTCCAGTAGCAATTTCCGTCGTAATTTTACCAAGTATTTTAGGTGATACTACCGAAAATATTGCACTTATAATTGAAAATATTATAACAACAATAATACCTATTTTATACTTTTTCAAAGTATTAACAAGTCTTACAATAGTACCTTTAAAATCATTTATCTTATCATTTGTATTCTCTCTTGGTCTCATGCCAACTCCTCCTTTGATAATTGGGAAGTGGCTATTTCCTTATATACCTTACATTTCTTCATAAGTTCCTTATGAGTACCAATTCCTACCACCTTACCATTTTCCAAAACCACTATTTTATCAGCATGCATAATAGTACTAATTCTCTGAGCCACGATTAAAGTAGTAACATTACCTAACTTTTCTTTAATATTCTTTCTTAATTTAGCATCAGTCTTAAAATCTAAAGCCGAAAAGCTATCATCAAATATATATACCTTAGGCTTCTTAGCAATAGCCCTCGCAATAGACAATCTTTGCTTTTGACCTCCGCTTACATTAGTACCACCTTGAGCAATCTTATAATTATATCCTCCTTCTTTACTATTAATAAATTCATCCACTAAAGCAACATTTGAAGCAAAAATCATTTGCTTATCACTAATACTACTATTTCCATATTTAATATTTGACTTTATTGTCCCAGAAAAAAGTACACCTTTTTGAGCTATATAACCAATATTATTTCTTAAATCATGCAATTTTATATTCTTTATATCTACTCCATCTAATTTTATTTCACCACTTGTAACATCATATAATCTTGGTAATAAATTAACCAAAGTACTCTTACCACTTCCCGTAGAACCAATAATAGCCGTAGTTTTCCCTACCTCTGCTGTAAAATTAATATTACTTAATACCTCTTCCTTAGCATTAGGATATTTAAAAGAAACATTCTTAAATTCAATTAATCCCTCTACTTCTTTAATATCTTTTGCATCATCACTATCTTTAATTGAAACATTATAATTTAATATTTCACTTATTCTTTTTATAGAAACCATTGCTCTAGGTATCATAATAGATACCATCGACAACATAATAAATGAAGCAATTATTTGCATTGCATATTGAATTAAAGCAAAGACATCACCAAAATTAATAACACCAATATCAATCTTCTTAGCACCTTCCCATAATATCAATAAAGTAACACCATTCATAACTAAACTTATCATTGGATTAATCAAAGACATCAAACGCTCTACAAAAAGATTCGTTTTTTCTAAATCCCTATTTACCTTATCAAACCTTTTTTCTTCATATCTTTGATTACTAAATGCTCTTATAACTGGAATACCTGTAACTATCTCCCTTGTTGTTAAATTTAATTTATCTATTAATTTTTGAACTACTTCAAACTTAGGTAAAGCAATAAATAATAAAGTTAACATCAAACTAACAATACATACAATACCTAAACCAATTATCCAAGTCAAAGAAGCATTACTATTTAATACCTTTAAAATAGCTCCGACCCCCATAATTGGAGCATAAACAACAATCCTCAAAAACATAATTATAAGCATTTGAACACGATTTATATCATTAGTCGTTCTCGTAATCAAAGAAGAAGTTCCAAACTTTTTCATATCGACCGTTGAAAAAGTTAATATCTTACTAAACACATTACTTCTTAACTCCTTAGCATATTTTGATGCTATCCTAGAACTAAGATAACTTACCCCGATTGAAGCAACCATACATAGTAATGTAATCAATACCATAATAAGACCAGTCTTAAAAATATAATTACTTTGTATCTTAGCAGTATCAACCCCAACTATCTTATATTCATTCTCAATATAATTTAAAATAGAAGCATTTTTTAAAGACATATCTATCTTCTTATCTTGATTCAAATAATTAAAAATAGCATCCCCCATAACATTAGATATATCTTCCTTATTATTATAAAGATATATATTCTCATTATCAATAATAGGATATTTATTCTTATAAACTAAATATTCTTTTTTACTAATACTAGTAAGTGATATAAGATTATAATTATTTAATATCATTTTCTCGTCTTCTTCATTAACATTAACTAATATCTTACTCATTTCTTGTTCTCTTAACACCGTAGGAAAGGTAGATTCAATACCCTTATTACCAATACCAATATTAATAATATTAGAAGTATAACTAGGTAAATTCAATTCACAAATAGCTTGAATCACTAAAAGTAAAATAGCTAAAATCAAATATAAAATCATTTTTTTAAGTGGCTTAAAAACTTTCATGCAATCACCATCCTTTTATTTAATAAATAAGTTTTTAATATTCTTATTAGGTAGCATTATTCTAACATCATGAATAATACTTATATTATATATTTTTCTATTATCCACCAACTCTTCCCCATCAACACACCAATTCTTCTTAGGTTTTTTATTAAACTTAACAGTTAAATTATTAGTCTTATGAAAATACATCCCTGCAACATTATTAATACCATTTGTTTTTAAATTAATAAATGCCTTAACTATATCCTTCTTCTTAGTTAACGAACAAAATAAAACCTCAAACCTATCATCATCTAATTTAACATCCTTATAAAAATTATTAAAACCCGCTATTCTATTAGCATTAGATATCATAAAAAACGAATATTTTCCTTGATATGTCTCTCCGTCAATAGTATATGTTAATTCATAGTCATTTGTTTTATCAAAAAAAGATTTTATTCCATTATAAAGATATGCCAAATAACCCCATTTCCTCTTTTGACTACTCGTGGTCAAATAAGATACATCTAAAAACTTACCAAAACCCGCTACATAAACAAAAGGTCTACCATTAACGGTACATATATCTATCTTCTTTATAGAACCATCCAGCAAAGCCTTTAAATTACTAATAATATTCTTAGAATATCCAAACATCGCTCCAATATCATTAGTAGTACCTAAAGGAATATGAGCTAAAAGCAAAGGCTTCTTTCTTTTTAA
The DNA here is from genome assembly GCA_000432575.1 of Clostridium sp. CAG:762. Taxonomy (GTDB): domain Bacteria; phylum Bacillota_I; class Bacilli_A; order RF39; family UBA660; genus CAG-762. Next base: position 3,843 of record HF996779.1, on the reverse strand, counting down.
ATTACCAGTTACTATCTCATTAAAAGTTCCATCCCCACCCAAAGATATAACCAAATCAGTATCACCATTAATTTCATCTATTATCTTAAAAGCATGATACTTATACTCAGTATAAATAAAATCAACATCATAACCATAATCATTTAATATCTTAATAAAATTAGGAATAAAATTATCATGAATATTTTTACCACTATGAGGATTGTAAATAACCGCACATTTTTTCATATAACCACCAAAGTTATTTTACTAAAATTTCTAAAAAAAGTCTATAGATTAAAGTAATTATGTGAAGAAAAATAGACTATTATAGTCTATTCCAAAATAGCCTTTATTCTTCTAACACCCGCACTAGAAGCTTCTTCCTTAATTATCTTAAAATGTCCTAGTTCACTCGTATTATTAACATGAGGCCCACCACATAACTCTTTTGACACATCACCTATCGTATATACTGTTACAATATCACCATATTTTTCAATAAACATAGCCTCTGCCCCATCAGCAATAGCATCCTCCTTCTTTTCCTCTGTCTTAATTACAGGAATAGAGGCTTTAATATATGAATTAACCAAATCTTCAGTTTTCTTTAATTCTTCACTAGTCATCTTACTATCATGACTAAAATCAAATCTCATTCTTTCAGCAGTAATATTACTACCCTTTTGATGAACATGAGATCCTAATACTTCTTTCAAAGCTGCATTTAATAAATGAGTAGCAGTATGATATTTTATCTCCATATCTCCCGTTGAAGCAAGCCCACCTTTAAATTTTTGAGCTGACCCCAACCTTGACTTCTCTTGATGTTCACTAAACTTCTTATCAAAACCATCCTTATCAACAGTAATACCTAATTCACTAGCAAGTTCAATAGTAAGTTCAATAGGAAAACCATATGTATCATACAATTTAAAAGCATTCGTAGCATTGATTTCATTGTCATTCAAATTCTTTATAATTTTCTCAAATTCTTTCAAGCCACGCTCTAAAGTCTTAGAAAATTTCTTCTTCTCACTAGATAAAGTATCTAAAATATGTACCTCATTCCTATCTAATTCATGATAAGTACTCTTATATTTATCAATAAACATCTTAGCAATTACTCGTTCAAAATCAGTATTTACATCAATATTTATTCTCTTAGCATGTCTTATAGCTCTTCTTATTAATCTCCTCAAAACATATCCTTGATCAGTATTAGAAGGCATAATATTAGAATCATCACCAATAATCATAACTGATGCTCTTATATGATCCGCAAGTATTCTCATGCTTCTAGCATATTCTAAATTCTTATAACTTAAACCAGATATCTTTTCAATATAAGCAATAACATCCTTAAAAATAGATGTTTGATAATTATCATCTACACCCTCAAGAATTGCCGTTACTCTTTCTACTCCCATACCAGTATCAACATTTTTATTTTGCAAAGGTACAAAAGTCTTCTCATCAACATGATTATATTGCATAAAAACATTATTCCATATTTCTACCCATCTCTTATCATTTGGATCAAACACTTCTGGAGTCTCTTCCTCACTCCTAAAATAAAATATCTCCGTATCAGGTCCACATGGTCCTAGCATTTCAATATTAGGCCACCAATTATCTTCTTCTTTTAAATAAGCAATTCTTTTTTCACTAATACCATGACTCATCCAATAATTAGCACTTTCCATATCTTTTTCTACAATATCATTACCCTTAAACACAGTAATAGCAAGTTTATCATGAGGAATATTTAACCACTCTGTTAAAAATTCATAACTCCATGCAATTGATTCCTTCTTAAAATAATCTCCCAAACTCCAATTACCTAACATTTCAAAAAAAGTGTGATGATAAGTATCCCCTACAGAATCCAAATCATTAGTCCTAAAACATTTTTGAACATCCACAAGTCTTACTCCATCAGGATGCTTTTGTCCTTTTAAATAAGGAATAAGTGGTTGCATACCTGCTGTTATAAATAAACAAGTAGGATCATTTTCTGGTATTACTGGAGCACTTGGTATTACCTTATGCCCTTTACTCTTAAAAAATTCTAAATATTTTTCTTTAATTTCCATATTATATTCTCTCCTTTTCTATATTATTTAATATTTCTTTTAATCTTATCTCATAATCTTTTAAAGTACCATTATTATTAATAAAATAATCAGCATATGATATTGGTCCGCCTTTAGCCAAATTCTCTATCTCTGCAATATCTCTCTTATTAGCCTCATCACTAGTAAGTGGCCTTATTTCTCTTTTTTCTAATCTTTCATACCTAATTTTCTTATCACAAATAATAGCTACTAAAGATATATTATCTAAATTATCAAGTAATATCTTATATTCATCCCATGAATATAATCCATCCAAAACAACATTCTTATCCATCGATAATTCTTTTATCTTAGGAAGTAATATTTTTGCATATGCTCCCATACCAAGTTCACTTCTAAGTTTTTCACGCATTATTTTCTCATTTAAAGGATTTATCTCCATCCCATTTTCCCTTAACTTATCTAAAGTAACTCCTCCAAAATAAACCTTTTCATAACCCAAATCTTCTAAAAAAGCCGAAGCCACACTTTTACCACTTCCACACATACCTACAATAGCTATAATATTTTTTTTCATAATTTCCTCCTATATTAAAAAAAAGATAGTACCTAAGGAGTGTCAATAACACGGTACCATCCTTTTATTTCTTAATTTCAATAACGGTAATTACCGATTCTTCTTTATAGAATTGCTCATAGGTAGCATATTAATAATAGTTTATTCTTTTCCACCAAACAAGAACTCTCTTTTAAACATTTCATTAATAATTCCTAATCATTGCTTTTTTTCACATATATTTATATTACCACATATTTAAAATATGTCAATTGTTTTTTTTTACTTTTACTACGTCCTTTTAGTTCATAGATTAATTATATTTATAATTAACATCCACATTATCATTTACTTTTTTTTATTTACACACTTTTAGTAAATAGACTTTTTTTATCTAGCATATAAACTTATTAAAACATATAATATTATTTACTAATTAAGTTATTTTCTATTTGTTTTATATTCCCGTTGTTGGTTTTGCATCCGAGTTTGAACCAAGGGTTGCTGGACGAAACAAAGTTCACGAAAAAACGACTTAATCCCTATTATAAAACACCTTATAAAAAATTATATTATAACCAATGTCTAGCATTTGCATGACCTATGTTCATGCACTCAAATGCTAGACATTGAGGGCACTTTACCATGCACTCTCCGCAAAAAAGAGTGCGAAGAGGGCAATCCCCATACCAAGTTTTGTGTAACTTTTTAAGCTACATTTTTGGCCTTATTTAGCAGTATCTGTGTAACTGGCCGCTTACGCTCCCGTAGTGGAAAGTACCACACGAAACCCGATGCTGTCGAAGCCCCCACCCGATCCACTGCTGAAATAGAACACACCTGCAGAATCATCACCACCGTAGTAGTAGCCCCCTCGATTGAACCAAGAACTGATGGAATTAACAAATCTCGCGTAATCACTATACCAGCCTGCTGTTTCTCCTAGAGCATCTCCTAGGTGGCTAGCACTGACACTTGTTCCTGAATATATATCTATATGCCCAGTTGGTACTGTACTTATTGTTAATCTTGAATCTTTTGCCATTTTATTGTAGTTTCCCATTACATATTCATATGCTCCACCTGACATATCATACACTCCAGTTATATTTCCTGTCGTTGATTGTCCTATATTTGTTTTATAACTAGTGCCTGAACCTCCACCAGTATAATATGAACCATTACTATTTACTCCTATATCTGTTATTCCTAATCCATAGATACTTTGTT
>HF996778.1 GCA_000432575.1 Clostridium sp. CAG:762 | reverse complement strand
ATTTATAATCTCAGGGGTAGTATTACAAAACTCACAAATAAATTCTAATCTCTTTCGCAAGTGTTCTTTCATTCTAACTTCTTGCTTGATAACATTTACCATTTTAATCAATCCTTTCTTTGAAAGACTTTTTTCTAAACAAGAAAAAAATCAATCCTAATTTAGAATTGATTGTCTATTTATTCTCGATACTTATAAAAGTTCGAGCAGATTTCCCTATGGTGCAAGGAAGGGGACTTGAACCCCCACAGGAATAACCTATACGCCCCTCAAACGTATGCGTCTACCGATTCCGCCATCCTTGCATAAGGAATTTAAGACTTAAACGCCTTAAACATTTTTTCCCATAAATGAGTACCAGAATAATTTAATATTCCAACCTTATATATTCTTAAACCATATTTAACCAAAACAAATATTAATCCTACCGTTAATAATATTGAAATAATAGCATCTACAATAGTAATCTGTCCTAGCACCAATAAGGATGGTGCAAGTAAAGCCGAAAAGAATGGTATAAAAGATAACACCTTAATAAATATACTTCCCTTAAACATTGCCGCGGCCACACTAAGATAATATGAAATAAAGGAAATAACCATAATTGGTGTCTGTACCTGTTGGTAATCTTCCATATTCGTGGTCATTGAAGCAAGAATACCCGCTACTAATGAATAAGCAACAAATGTAACTACCATCAATATTAAAGTAATAGGTATAATTATTTGCATTTTATCTAAAACCCCAGTTAATTCCAAAGAAGATGTTATCTTATTTACATAACTACCTACTCCACCTGATAATATATTACCTCCATTAACTAACACACCAGTAGATATATATCTAATAAATATACCAATTAATAAATATACTATCAAAAGTAAACCCTGTAATAAAACAAAAACATTACCTGATATAATCTTAGATAGAAAATGAACCTTAGGCGAAACATTAGAAATAATTATCTCCATTCCCCTAGTAGTCTTCTCCTCATTAATCTCAGCCCCTATCATTTGAACTAAAAACATCGTCAAGGTAAAGAATGGTAATATTACTATAGGAAATATCGTACTCATAACAAGCTCCATCATCTCATCAACACTCTCTTCATCATCTAACTTAGTTCTCTTTACATCTACATAAGAAGAAATATGGTCAAGAATCTCATTAGATACTCCATAATAAGATAAAGCCTTATCTTTCTTTATACTATTTAAAATAGTAGTAATAACCTGATATGTCGTATTATCAATATTACTCTTAGTAATCATTTCCACATTAATAAAATTAGTACTATCTTCATTAATAACTAAAAGTATCTTATCTTTTTTCTTAATATCATCATATAAACTTTCTTTATCTTTATCATACTTAGTTATCTTAGCATCCTTCAAGGCATCCAAATACTCTCTAGTACTATCAAAAGTCTTAACAAAATCATTGTAACAAGAAGCATTATCAATAACTACTATCTCTGTCTTTTTATCAAAATCTCCACCAAAAAACTTAATAATAGAATCTATATTAATAATTCCCGCAATAATAACTAAAAGAATAATATTAGCAATTAAAAACCATTTAGTTTTAATCTTCTTATCTAAACTAAGCTTAGTTAAATATTTTAACTTATTTGTCATATGCATTACCTACCTTCTCAATAAAGATTTCATTCAAACTAGGTTCTTCAACACTAAATCTAATAATATTATCACATTTCTTAACATAATTAAATAACCTAGAAACATACTTCTCATCACTTATCGTAACTATATAATTATCATTTTCTTTTCTTACCTTAACTACGCCTTCTATCTTCTCTAAATCTTCCTTAACAACATCTCCTATTATATATACATCTTTCTTCTTATATTCCTTCTTAATATCTTTTAAATACCCATTTAAAACAGTTTTACCTTTTACTAAAACCACTAATTTTTCACAAAAAAGCTCAACATGTTCCATTCTATGTGAAGAAAATATAATACTTGTCCCCTTTTCCTTTAACTCAAGAATCTCCTTCTTAAATAATTCAACATTAATAGGATCTAATCCCGAAAATGGTTCATCTAAAATAAGTATCTTTGGTTCATGAATAATCGAAGTAATAAACTGTATCTTTTGTTGATTACCTTTAGATAATTCCTTTATTTTCTTATATTTATATTCACTAATACCAAACTTATCTAAATAATAATCTAACCTCTTAACAATATCTTCTTCCTTCATATTTTTTAAAATAGCATAAAACTTAACTTGTTCAACAACAGTCATCTTGGTAAGTAAACTTCTCTCCTCTGTTAAAAAACCTATCTTATCAGTCATAGAATAATCTATTTTCTTACCATCCAATGTAATACTACCAGTATAATCATCAATAAGACCCATAATCATTCTAAAAGTTGTCGTTTTCCCTGCACCATTTAATCCTAATAAACCAAAAATACATCCATCTTCTACCTCAAAAGATAAATTATCTACTGCTTTTAAATCACCATAATATTTAGTTACATTTTCCACCTTCAACATAGTCTCAACTCCTAAATTAATTATACAAAATAATTAGAAAAAAGTAAATAAAATGGGTAAAAGTAATGGCAAAAAAATAATTGTTTAATAAACTATATTAGATAACAAAGGAGGTAATTTTATGTATTACTATGGTGGATACAGTGGTGGAACCGGATGTGGTTGTAACACATGTGGTGGTGCCCCAGCTTATGGATATGGTTATCCTAACTATGGATATGGATATGGCCAAGGTGCCGCTATAATACTTGTATTATTCATTTTACTTGTCATAATTATCGGTGCTAGAATCGCTGCATAAGACAAATAAATTAAATAATCACCATTTAAAGGGAAAAACGTTTCCCTTTTTTCATTATTTATGCTATTATATTATCAGTTATTTAATTTTAGGCGGTGTTTTATGGGAATAAGAGAAAAGTCAGTAAAGATTTATGACTGTTACGAAAAAGACTGGATGGGATTTAAAATCACTAAGAAAAACCCCTATTCATTTCACCACATTGTAAAATCATGCGACGGAGGCAAAACAATAATCAATAATTTTGCTATTTTAACTAAGACCTCACACAGATATTTAAACCTATTAGAACAAGTATGCCCTGATATCTACAATGAACTAAATGATGTCTTTTTAGAACTTATATCTAGCAAAACTCCCCCTACTGAAAAGTATTATGAAAAAATAGAAAAAGTATTAAAAAAAGTACCTGATTTTAAATTTTAAGTAATTTTAACTTTATTTTTAGTAACTTATGTGCTAAAATACTAGAGAAAAAGAGGTGGTATTATGCTAAAAAAAGGTATGATATTAGATGAAAGTGATAAAAGAGTAAGACAAAAGAATATTGATGTAATATTTCCATTATCTAAAGATGATCGAAAAATGATAAAAGAAATGCTTAAACACTTAAAGGAAAGCCAAATTGAAGATATTGCCCAAAAATATGACTTAAGACCAGGCATGGGACTTGCCGCTCCTCAAGTAGGTATTAACAAAAGATTTTTTGTTATTTGCCACGAAGAAGAACCTAATAAATTTAAAGATTATATAATGATTAATCCCACTTTAGTTAGTCATTCCATGGAACTAGTTTATGCTGGAAGTGGCGAAGGATGCTTAAGCGTTAATCGTGATATCGAAGGTATCGTTCCAAGATATGCTAGAGTTACCATGGAAGGCTATGACTTAGATGGTAATAAAATTAGAATTAGAGCAAGAGAAGAACTATCAATTGCTTTCCAACATGAATATGACCACTTAGATGGAATATTATTTTATGACAAAATCAACAAAAAAGATCCTTTCTATAATGCTGAAAATATGCGTGAATTATAAAAAATATTAGTGCGAAACTAATATTTTTTTACTTTGTATACTCAAATTCATAATCAAGAATTCTAACAACATCCCCTTCTTGGACTCCTAAACGTTCTAACTCATCATCAATGCCCATATGCCTCAACTTCTTAGCAAATTGAACATAAGCTTCTTCACCATTAAAGTTAGTCATTTTAAGTAATCTCTCTACTTTATCTCCCTTAATTACCCATACATCCTTTACCTTTGTAATAGTAAATGGCAATTCCTCCTTAAACTTATATAAAACATGAGTTTCATAATTATTATCCTCAAATAATTCTTGTTCCTCTATTTCACTAGTCATCTCTCCTAAATAATTAATTACTTCCTCTAACCCTTTATTAGAAATAGCTTCGATTTCAAATATCTTAATATCACCAATTTCTTCTCTTAATTTATCTAAATTTTCCTTAGCATTAGGTAAATCCATCTTATTAGCAATAATAATTCTAGGCTTTTCTAATAACTTAGGATTAAACTCTTGTAATTCTTTATTTATAACTAAATAATCCTCATACGGATCTCTACCTTCACTACCAGAAATATCTATTACATGTGCTATTATCTTAGTACGCTCAACATGTTTCAAAAATTTATGTCCTAATCCCAAACCATTCGAAGCCCCTTCAATTAAACCAGGCAAATCCGCAACAACAAAAGTTTTTTCATTCTTTGTCTTAACAACTCCTAAATTAGGTGATAAAGTAGTGAAATGATAACTTGCTATTTTAGGATTAGCCGCACTTATTTGAGATAAAATAGTAGACTTTCCAACACTAGGTAATCCTACTAATCCCACATCCGCTATCATTCTTAAAGTAGCATTAATACTTCTTACTTCCCCTGGTTCTCCTCGTTCACAAAATGATGGGCAAGGATTACTCTTAGTAGAAAGACTAACATTACCTCTTCCGCCTCTACCACCATAAGCAACAATTACTTCTTCACCATTTTTCTTTAAATCTGCTAAGACTAATCCCGTATTATTATCCTTAATAGTAGTTCCAATTGGTACTTTAACAATAATATCATCCGCAGATTTTCCATTTTTATTTTTACCTTCACCATTTAAACCATTTAACCCCTTAATATGCTTTTGATACTTTAAATCAATTAAAGTCTTTAATCCAGAATCAGCTCTAAATATAACATCGCCACCCTTACCACCTGAGCCTCCATAAGGACCACCCATTGGTACAAACTTTTCACGGCGAAATGCCATACAGCCATCTCCACCATCACCAGCATTAACTAAGATATTTACCTCATCAACAAACATAGTATCTCCCTCATTTCCTTACCATTATACAATAATTTTTAAGAAAAAAAAAGAGAAAAATTAAAAGAAGCTATTTAGCTTCTACAATTAACTTAATTGCCGTACGTTCATCCCCATCAATTACAATATCTGTAAAAGCTGGAACACAAACTAAATTTTTACCAGATGGAGCCACAAACCCTCTAGCAATTGCAATACCTTTAATAGCTTGGTTCAAAGCTCCAGCACCAATAGCCTGAATCTCAACGCTTCCTTTTTCTCTAAATACATTAGCAAGAGCCCCGGCAACACTGTTAGGGTTTGACTTACTAGATACTTTTAATGTTTCCATAATTTCTTCATCCTTTCTACATTTAAATATATGAAGCAAAGTCATATTTATGAAGATTATTTTCTTGAATTAATAAAACAGATATATTATAATGTTCTTAGGTGAATCTCATGTTTGTAATAGATAAAGAAAATATATATGAAATGATAATCAAAAATTCTAAATTTATATCTTACATTTATAAAGTTAACAATTTAAACGATATTGAAATCATAATCAATAATATTAAAAATAATTATAAAGATGCAACACATATTTGTTATGCTTATAAGATAGATAATTTAATAAAAACAAATGACGATAATGAGCCTACTGGAACAGCAGGATTACCCATTTTAGAAGTAATAAATAAAAACAACTTAAACTATACTATAATTATAGTAGTTAGATACTTTGGTGGTATTAAATTAGGAGCAGGAGGTCTTCTTAGAGCATATTCAAAAGGAGCATCAAATGTAATCAAATTATGCAATTTAAAAGAATTAATAAAAGGCTTTGATATCACCATTACCTTTAATTATGATAACTTAAAAACCATTGATTATCTATTAAAAGAAGAAAATATTTATGAAAAAAAATATCATGATAAAATAAAATATAGTTTTAAAACAAATAATATTACTATTATTGATAAAATTAAAAATAATAAAGATATCACCATTAACAATATTAATGAAATTTACATAGAAAAAAACTAATAAGCAATATTCTTATTAGTTTTACTTTGTCATTTTAAGTAATTTATATTGAAATAATGATAGACCGAATGCACATAAACCAATTGACATGATTATTGAAATTGGTAAATCTGCTGTCTTAGGGTTATCTGGTGTAGGTTTTGGTTCTTCTGGCACATCACATTCTTCACAAGACCATTTTGCACATAAAATAATATCACTATCTACTGTATTACTTAAATCATATTGTACACCATTTAAAGTCCAATATAAGAATTCAGCATCACTTCTAACTGGATCTCCAGGTACATCCTCTGAAGAAGTAATAGGATAACCTTCCAAAACTCTGACTACTACCTTATCTTCTCCATAATGAGAACCTGTAAAAGTACCACCTGTTGCATCAAATGTTACTGAATATACATCAGAAGCATAAGTATTTTTTAAAACTAAGGCAGTAATCCCAAATACAACCATAATAGCTCCAAGAACCGCAGTTATCATATATCTCTTTTCTTTCATAAATGTTGGCCTCCTTATTTTCTTAATATAAATATATCATATTTATTTTTTTTTGGCAATACTTTTTTATACTTTTGTCTAAAGAAATATAATCACATAGTACAATCAAAAAAAAGGATCATCATTATGAATAATCCTTTTCTATATTTATAATGCTATCATTGCAAGTGTTAAGATAACCATCGAAGCTAAAGCTATCGTTATTACTATTTTGATAGACCATTTAAACCACGTTGCATAATCCACACGGGCTAGTGCTAATCCACCCATTATAGCCCCGCATGTTGGAGTAATTAAGTTAACTAAACCATTCGCCGCTACTAAAATCATAATATTTGTTTCAACACTAAATCCTAATTGATAAGCAAGTGGTCCCATAATTGGTGTTGACAATGAAGCAAGTCCAGATGAAGATGGTACTAAGAATGACAAACCTACATGTAACAAATAATTAAGTGGAGCAAATATTCCAGCAGGTGTTCCCTTTAATGCCTCAGCCGCATTATAAATAATATAATTATCTAAATGCGTTGTTTTCATAAGTACAGAAGCTCCACGTGCAACAGCAATAATTAGAACAACACTTAGGATATCTGAAGCACCAGAAATAAATGCATCAACAAGTTCATGTTCCTTTAATTTTCCAACTATACCAATAATAATAGCCATAACAAAGAACCATACTGCACCGTCTAAGAAATACCAATAACCAAAGCAATTTCCAGTTAATATTGCAGAGAAATGTGTTCCAGCGTCTGCTACATCAGCAGGTATTATGCCAAAATCTACCCATGGAATAAATCCAATTATCATAACTATAAATGTTAATCCAAACAACCATAATACTATTTTTTGTCTAGTAGTAAGTTTAGCATCATCATTTAAATAATCATCTTTAGCATATGCTTGTTGCATAGCTTTTTGTTCTTGTAATGATAAGAATGTTGAACCTTTATCAGCCTTTACTTTCTTAGCATAACTAAGCACAAATAGTACTGCAATAATATAAGATACTATCCACAAAGCAACACCTAAACCAATAGTAATACCTTGATTCACTTGGATTCCTTCCGGTAGTGCACTAATTGCAGCACCTACTGCAAATGGATTGATGGTCGAACCAAGAACACCAACACCTGCACCAAGCAATACCGTAGCCGATGCTACAATAGTATCCATTCCAGCTGCTACCATAGTGAACGAAAGTAATCCATAAAATGCTACTGTCTCTTCCATCATTCCATATGTTGTTCCTCCTATTGAAAAAATCAACATTAGTATTGGAATTAAAATAAGTTCTCTTCCTTTCAATTTCTTAACTAAAACTTTTATACCAGTTTCTAAAGCACCTGTTTTAGTAACTATTGCTAAAAGTCCACCTAATACTAAGATAAATACGCTCACATCGGCAGCATCTTGGAATCCTAGTATAGGAGCAGATAATATATCTGATATTTTTGCACCAACAACCCCACTACCATTTACTATTTCTTCACCATTGAAAACGGCTTTAGGTAATAAATGTGAAACAATTCCCAATAATACTATAATAATAAATATTATTGAAAATGATGTTAAGACAAACTTTTTCTTTTTTGTCTTTGCCATTTTAAATTCCTCCTATTTTTTTATTCTAGTACCTATTTTACCTTTTAAAGCTTCAAGAGCTTTATCTAATGATGTTATTATTGCAAGTTTGTTATCACTATTACTTACAAAGTCCGCACAAGCAAGTATTTTAGGTAACATACTACCTTCTGCAAACTGTTTATCTTTAACATAAGTATCTATTTCCTTAGTATTAATTTCATCTAAACCTATTTCATTATCTTTCTTATAGTTTAGATAAACCTTATCTACCGCGGTTAATATTAATAAGATATCAGCATCCAATTCTCTTGCTAAAACAGAACTAGCATAGTCTTTATCTATAACAGCATCTATTCCCTTTAACTCATCATCTAAGATTACTGGAATACCTCCTCCACCAACAGTAATAACAATGTTACCAGCATCAAGCAAATTTTTAATAACATCTAATTCTAAAATGCTCTTAGGTTTAGGAGAAGGTACCACTCTCCTATAACCACGAGAAGCATCCTCAACAAATTTATAACCAGTAGAAACTGATATAATATCAGCCTCTTCCTTGGTATAAAACATTCCTACAGGCTTAGTTGGATGATTAAATGCTTCGTCCTTTTCATCCACCAAAACCTGAGTAATGACTGTTGCACAATTTTTTTTGATATTATTCTCTCTTAGACAATTAGTTATTGCTTGTTGTAAATGATAACCTATATATCCTTGACTCATTGCCCCACATTCTGCAAAAGGCATAGAAGGTATAGTAGAATCATTCTTTGATGCATTTTCAAATGCTAAGTTAATGATCCCTACCTGAGGCCCATTACCATGTGCAATAACAACCGTATGTCCTTCTTTAATAATATCAACAATATTTGAAGCCGTTTGTTTTACTAATCTTAATTGTTCACTAGGAGTCTTACCCAAAGCATTCCCACCTAAAGCAATAACAATTTTACTCATGATTATCCTTCATAGTAGCATATATCACAGCTTTAATAGTATGCATTCTATTCTCAGCTTCTTCAAATACTTTAGACTGATTACTCTCAAATACTTCATTACTTACTTCCATTTCGGGTAAATCAAATTTCTCATATATATCTTTACCTATTTTAGTATTTAAATCATGGAAAGATGGTAAACAATGTAAGAAAATAGCATTTGGATTAGCATTATTCATAACTGTTTTATTTACTTGATATTGCTTTAACAAATTAATTCTCTCTTTCCATACTTCATCAGGTTCTCCCATTGATACCCATACATCAGTATATATAACATCAGCATTTTTCGTACCTTCCATAACATCTTCTGTTAAATTAATGGTACTACCATTTTCTAAAGCAATATTCTTACAAGTATTAACTAATTCTTGAGAAGGCCACAAAGAACTTGGAGCACAAACAGTAAAATTAATACCCATTTTAGCACTTACTACCATTAAAGAATTACCAACATTATTTCTAGCATCGCCCATAAATACCATATTAATACCTTTTAAATGCCCAAATGTTTCTTCAATTGTCATAACATCAGCAAGCATTTGAGTTGGATGAAATTCATTAGTAAGTCCATTCCATACAGGAACACTAGAATATTTAGCTAAATCTTCAACTATTTCTTGATCAAATCCACGATACTCAATACCATCATATATCCTCGATAAAACCCTTGCCGTATCTGCAATAGACTCTTTTTTACCCATTTGACTACCAGTAGGACCTAAGTATGTAACATGCATACCAAGATCATAACCTGCAACTTCAAAAGAACATCTTGTCCTAGTTGAATCTTTTTCAAAGATAAGAGCAATATTTTTACCTTTCAAATACTCATGATTCTCGCCATTTTGCTTTTTCTTTTTAAAATCTTTTGATAAATCTAATAAATATCTTATCTCTTCTCCTGTATAATCTAATAATTTAAGAAAATCTCTACCATATAAATTCATTCCTAATCCTCCCTTATAAGTGGCATACTCATACATCTTGGACCACCTCTACCACGAGATAGTTCAGCACTTTGCATTTCATATACTTTTATTCCATGTTCTCTTAAAATTTCATTAGTAATATTATTTCTATTGTATACTACTACTACTCCTGGTGCAATACATAGTGTATTAGTACCATCATTCCATTGCTCACGTTCACTTGCTATCTTATCTCCACCAGCACATGGAATTAAAGTAATATCTTTATGTAAATATTCTTCTAATATTTTTTCTAAACTACCTTTTCTTTTTCTAACCTTTACTTCTTCTTCATTATCACCCTTAGTTATCTCAAATACTTCTAGAGTATTCATAATGCCAGGATGATATGTAAATTTATCATAATCTATTTGAGTAAATACCGTATCTAAATGCATAAAAGCACGACATTCTGGAATTTTGAAAGCAAGTACCGTATCTATCTTAGCATTCTTATCCCTAAATAAATTCTTAGCAAGCATATCAATTGCTTCTGCACTAGTTCTTTGTGAAATACCTACCGCCAAGACATGTTCGTTTAAATTTAAAATATCTCCACCCTCGATACTAAATGGATTAGTCCTATCATAATACTTAGTAACTTTATCCATATATTTAGGATGATAGTTAAAAATATATTCAGCATAAATAGTTTCCCTATTTCTAGTGACAGAATACATCTTGTTTAAAGATACTCCATCTCCTATTGAAGCAAAAGGATCTCTTGTAAAATATAAATTTGGTATTGGCTCAGCTAAAAACTCTCCCTCTTCACTAACTAAATCTACTAAAGAATTTTCAATGTCCTTCTTAGTTCTAGGTAATTCACTTACTAGAATACCTTCCATTGTTTTTAAAACTAATTCCTTCATATCAGTATAACTATTTAAATATTCAAACATTAAATCTTTATACATTGGTGTTCTAACACCTGCTTCATAAATAAATTGTCTTATAAAACTAGGTTTTAGTTGAGGATTTAATTCCAACGTCTCTGCCATTAAATCTTCAAGATAGAATACTTTAATATCATTATCTCTAAGTATTTGTACAAACTCATCATGTTCTGCTTGAGCCTCTTTAAGATATGGAATATCATCAAAAAGTAATCTACCTAAAGTATCTGGTGTCAAGTTTAATAATTCCTTCCCTGGTCTATGAACCAAAACTTCTTTTAAAGGTTTAATTTCACTTGTTACATGAATCATCTTATCTCCTACTTTCTACTATATAATAATAACATAATTTTTTTAATTTGTTAACTCATTTGTTAGAAAATCATCAAGTTTTTTATTTTTATGATTTTTAAAATCAAATGGTGCCTTAGTATCAACTTCTATTTTACCATTTTCTATAAATATAATACGCTCTACTATCTCTTTTACAAAACTAAGTTCATGACTTACTAAAATAATAGTCATATGTAATTCCTTTAATTTTTTTATAAGTTCTAATACCTCATTAGTCATTTTAGGATCTAAACTACTAGTAGGTTCATCAAAAAGAATAATAGAAGGATTCAT
This sequence comes from Clostridium sp. CAG:762, assembly GCA_000432575.1. Lineage (GTDB taxonomy): Bacteria > Bacillota_I > Bacilli_A > RF39 > UBA660 > CAG-762. The sequence continues at coordinate 5,882 of HF996778.1, read as the reverse complement.
TATTAAAGTTCTAGCTATTGCAACCCTTTGTTTTTCACCTCCCGATAAATTACTAGGAAATGCATTCTCTTTATCCAAAATATTCATATCTTTAAGTAACTTCCTAGCCCTCTTTTTAGCCTCATTTACACTAAGTATCTTTAACTTTACCGGAGCTAAAATAATATTATCTAAAACACTTAAATTATTAAATAAATTAAATTGCTGAAATACCATGCCTACTTTTTCGTAATAATTCTTAATTGCATCAATCTTAATATTATCAAACAAAATTGCACCTGAATTAATTCTCTCTAATCTACTAATGCATCTAAGAAGTGTACTTTTACCACATCCTGATTCTCCTATAATACCTATAACTTCACCCTTATTAACAGTAAACGATATATCATTTAAAACTATATTTTTATTATAACTTTTAACTAAATTTCTAACTTCTAACATTATTTAACTTCCTTTCCATAACATTAATTAACTTAGATAAGAAATAAGTCATTGTAAAGTAAATAATAGCAATTATAATAAGAGGAAAGAAATAATCATAAGTACGTGAAGCAATTATATCAGAAGCTTTAGTTAATTCACAAATGCCAATATAACCCGCTACAGAAGTTTCTTTTAATAAAGTAATAAACTCATTACCTAAAGCGGGTAATATATTCCTAATCGCTTGAGGCAATACCACATAATACATCGTTTGAACATAGTTTAATCCAAGTACATTAGATGCCTCAAATTGTCCCTTATCAATAGATATAATACCTGATTTAATTATCTCAGACACATATGCCGACGAATTTAAGCCAAAAGCAATAATACCTACTAAAATAATATTAATATTAACACTCTTAAAAATAACATAATATATAATCATTAATTGTAGCAAAACAGGTGTTCCACGTATAACTAAAACATATAAATCACATATTCTTCTTAAAAATCTAAACTTACCTGTATGAATATTTGCATTTATAATTAAAGCAATTAAAGTACCTAGTAAAACACCAATTACCGTAGCAAAAAGAGCCATGATTATAGTATTTCCTAATCCTTCTAAAATATATAAATATCTATCTTCATATATTAAAGAATAGTATAAGTTTTCAAATATCTCATTAAAAAAATTATATAAAGATTCCAAGTAAATCACCTACTTTGTATATTTAATTACATATTCATCAATTTTACCTTTATTAATTAAATTATTTAATACCTTGTTCACCTTATCTAATAATTCAGTATTACCTTTCTTTATTGCAATACCATAAGTATCTTCAAAAATATAACCATCTAAAATAGTAAGATTAGTATTCTTCTTAACTATCTCTTTAGCAGGTAATTCATCCATAACAATAGCATCAACCTTATTACCCTTCAAATCTTCAACCATAGTTAAATATTTTTTTTGTCTTACTAGTTCAGTACTCTTATGCTTATCAGTAAAATAAGTATCAGCAACACTACCAAGTTGAACCGCAACTTTTTTATTATAAACATTATCAATATCAGTAATATTACTATCCTTTAAAACAATAACAACTTGCCTTGAAGTAATATAATTAATACTAAAATCAACCTCTTTTTTTCTCTCTTCATTAACAGAAATACCTGCAAGAGCAATATCTGCTTTACCACTTTTAATTTCATTTAAAATAGAATCAAAATAAATATCTTTAATAACTAATTCCTTATCTAAAGACTTAGCTATTTCCTTAGCTATCTCTACATCAACCCCAACAATATTACCATCCTCATAATATTCATAAGGAGCAAAACCAGCTTCAGTTACCATAATAAGTTTATTTTTATCACGACCACATCCAGTTAATAAAACAAGTACTAATAATATTAAATATTTTTTCATTTTCTACCTCTATTCTCTTTATTACTAAAATAAGTATAACAAAAATAAATTACATTTACAAGTTTTTTTTATTTTTTTGCTACACTGTTTTATTTTTATAGTTTTATTATTCCTATCTAACATCAATTATAATACTTATATTTAATATTGTCAATACATTTTTCATACATTTGTTTGAAACATATAAGAAAACAAACCATAAAAGTTTGCTTAATATAATTTTCTTCTTTGTATTTTAGAATTTACAAACATAACAAAATTTATTGGTAATAATCTTGCTAAAATTTTATTTAACTTCATCAATCTACCAGGCACAATAATTAACTTATCTAAAAACATATTATCAATAGCATACTTTGCTACTTTATCACTCTTAAGAGAACCAATACTAAATTTAACATTAGCAACTTTATTAAAATTAGTCTTAACTGGTCCAGGACACAAAACCGATATTTTAACATTTGAATGCATTTGTCTTAATTCCTCATAAATAGCTAAAGTTAAATTTAAAACATAACTTTTCGTAGCATAATAAGTAGCCATATAAGGACCAGGCATAAAACCAGCCATCGAAGCCACATTTAATATGCGACCATGATTTTTTTTAACAAAATCACCCAAAAATAATTTAGTTAAAATATGATAAGCACGTACATTAACATCTATCATATTAAGTTCCTTATCCAAAGATGTTTCTGTAAACCTGCCAGCATCTCCAAAACCAGCATTGTTAACTAAGATATCTATATTCTCATCCTTTAACATTTCGTATAGCTTATAGCAATTATCTTTATCACTTAAATCTAAACATATATTAGTTACTTTAGTTTTAACATCCTTAAATAACACTTCTATCTTCTCATAATCTCTTGAAACTAAGTATAAATCATATCCTAAATTAGATAAATACAAAGCCATATCTTTACCCATCCCTGAAGATGCTCCTGTTACCAATGCTTTCATATTGCCTCCTTATAAGTAAGGTTTTAATAACTCAATACTTTCCTGTTGAAACTTAAGTAAATGCTTTGCTAGTTTAATAATACTCCTATCCGTATTTTCCTTATACCTATCTATCTTATGTTCCATTTCCACTACTCCCATAGTAAATCCTTGAATCAACATCTCTGCAATAGAAGGATCACTATTGTCTTTTAACATTTCCATCTTAATACCCATTTTAGACATTATTTCAACCATAAAACATTTATCCTTAGGTACTATCTTATTCTTTTTTAAAAGTTTCTTACTTTCCTTTAAAAAACTCTCATATTCCTTTAACTCATCCTCTACTATTTTTTTTATCTTATTATTAGTATTCTTAATAGTATTAATTAATGTAGTAGTAGATTTTACTCCCATTGATGCTACTTGATAAATATAAGTAAGTAATTCATTATTTTCATTCATACTATCACCCTTTCTAAGTTTATTATGAATGATAAATAATATTTTATACTTAGATTAAATAATTAATATCTTTAATTTCTAAATTTTTATTCTCTGCATATTTTTCATATAAAAACTTACCAATTAAAAATCCTATAACAAAACATAATATTAACACTACCATAGCTAAAATTATATCTCTTATTTTATTATTTTTTTTCATATTTCCTCCTTAAATTAAAAGTTAATAAACACTTATTTATTAACTTATTATAAATTACTTCTAAATGATTTTAATTCTTTTAAAAAATCATTATCATCATCTATATCAATATCATATCTATTTTCTCTAGTCTCTGCCATCTTAGCATTTCTAAGTAATTCTTCATAACTAATAATAGCATCTTCCTCTTGAGAATTTTCAAAATCAGTTAAAGCAATCGGACCATCATCTATTTCTTCATCTACTTGTCTTTTTATCTCTTCAACAAAACTATCTTCTTTTATTTCTTCCTTCTCATATTTAGGTTTAATAACATCTTCCTCTACTTCTTCTATTACTTCAATAGGTTCTAGTTTTTGTTCTTTAATATCTTCTTTAACATCATCTTTTTCTTCAATAACCTCATCATTAATACCATCATCTATATGCCCATTATTTAATAGAAAAGAATTTTCTTTTAAATCTTCTTCCTTAATCTTATCATAATCTTCTTTTTTAATACTTAAACTTCTAACATTATTATTAAAAGATGCTTTATTTTCTACCTTATTTTCCTTATTTTTCTTCTCTTCAGTACGTAATTTAATAATTATTTTTCTAAGTTCTTGATTTTTAAGTAAAACTGCGATTAAAGAAAAGAATAAGAAGAAAAACAATACTACAATTAACCAAAACAAAACCATTCCTGGAGTATTTAAACTCTTATAAAAATCTAAAAAATATTCAATTTGTTTCATTAGTTCACCTCATAAACAAATAATTAATAATACTTGTTATATATATTGAAGCCGTTTCAGCACGCATAATCCTACTACCCAAAGAAATACTCTCAAAACCTATTTCATTTAAGTATTCTTCTTCCTTATCTGTTATGCCACCTTCAGGACCTACTACTATAAATATTTTAGCACAAGATAACTTATTTTGTAAATAGTTATTTAATAATTTTTTATTTTTCTTTGTACTAAGTACTATTTTATTATCACAATCGATACTACTTAATTCATAAATATTCATAACATCTAAAATCTTAGGAATAGTATTTCTCTTAGATTGCTCACTTGCCTCTTTACAAATACTTTGCCATCTTTCTTTTTTCTTATGAAACTTCTTATCATCTAACTTAACAACACATCTCTCCATATTAATTGGAACAATAGTATCTACTCCAAGTTCCGTTGCTTTTTGTAAAACTAAATCCTGTTTTTGTTCCTTAATTAAGGCTACTCCTAATATTATTTCACAATCTAATTTCTTATCTTCCCTTATCTCTTCTAAAATATTAATCTTAAAATTATCTAACGATTCTATCTCACATAAATATGTAACATTATCATAAACTACCTCTACCTTATCTAATATATTATTTCTCATAACTTTCTTAATATGATAAATATCCCCATTAGATAAAACTAAATTATTATCTATCTTATTTATCCCAAAATATCTTTGCATAGAGCACCTAGTCAATTATTTCATTAATCATATTTTTATTAGAAACTGTTATCTTTAACATAATTCTTTCAAATTCATTACTATCCTTAATAGGTTCTAAAATACCATCAACTTCCTTAATAAGAATAATATCTTTATCATCATCATCGTTTACTAAATATAAATATATAACATTATCTTCATATATTACATCACATATAATATATTTACTATTATTGTCCATCGTAATTACATCATATTTATTATACTTCATATTATCTACTCTTCCTTACTTCCTTAGAACTATCAATTAAATTAACAGGATTTAAATTATGAACAAACTCATCAGTATATTCCTTAAAAGGTATATCTTCTTCACTTGTAGTCACAAGATTAGAACCAGATGCTTCATAACTAACATTATGCCTAATATCTACTTTTCTAGTTGATACAATCCCAACAGCCATAGAATAAATAAGTACCGTAACTAAAGCTACCTTAAGAGCTTTGTTAGCCTTTTTCTTAGTACTAACATCATTTCTTCTACTAGTATCTATCTTACTAACTCTCATACCTTCTAATTTCTTAGCACGAGACTCCATTATAACCTGTTGCTCCTTAATATAATTCCTCATATTATCATTCATATTCATATTACCATGAGTAATAGAATTAAACTTCAAATTATCATTTTCATTCATATAAAAATTCTCCTTACATATAAAGTATATCATAATTTAAAAAAATAAAGAAGAAAAAGAGAAACATTTATATATATTTACATATAATATTAAAAAGAAACCGGTTTCCTTCTTCATAACCAGTTTCTTTTACTTTTGCTATTGCATTGTAGTTCTATAGAGTTATTTTTTATTAAAATAATTGGAGGTAATTAGATACTTTTATATTATTATTTTACAGAAAGAACAACACGAAAGCTCTTACTTGCGTCAGCACTGGTATAGTAACGAT
>HF996777.1:4682-7586 GCA_000432575.1 Clostridium sp. CAG:762 | reverse complement strand
TGAACTGAACCCCAAAAGTTGGACAGTTTATTAATAGTTTCTAATTAGAGGATTGTAACCTGTAATTCACAGGAGACAGTCCTTTTAATTTTTCTTTAATTCTATCATAATTATAATAATAAATATTGTCGTCAATTGCTAAAATTAATTGTTTCGTTCACATTCGTTCACATTAAGTTTTATTTACTATTATTTAATTAAAAAATAATGACTTTTCGCCAGAAATTTGGTACAATTAATTTAGGGTATGTGATATTATGATAGACATAGATAAATTAGAAATAAATGATTATTATAAGAATAAATTATCTCATTTTCAAAATTATTTGATGATGGTAAAAAAGTTTGATGTTAATTCTAATAATTCATATATGTATGATATTATTAAATATTTTAAGTACTTAGACAAAATTAAAAGTAATAATATTTATGATGTTGATACTATTAATAATTATTTAACTATTTTAAGTAAAAGCAATATTAATACTAGTAGTATATTAAGAAATATTACTTCAATTAAATGTTTATGTAAATTAAATATGAAAGAAAATAATGCTAAAGATATTACTTCTTTAATTGAAACTCCTAAGAAAGGATTACATTTACCTAGTGTTTTAACGATAGAAGAAGTAGATAATTTACTTGATATAGAGTTACATACTGCATTTGATTATCGCACTAAGGCGATGCTAGAACTTATGTATGCTTCAGGTCTTAGAGTAAGTGAACTTGTTAATTTACAGTTAAATGATGTCGATACTGAACTCGAAGTAGTTAGGTGTACTGGTAAGGGGAACAAAGAGAGGATAGTTCCTATTGGGGAAATTGCTAGTAAGTGGGTTAGGATATATAAAGATAATTATAGATCTAATTTAATTAAGAATAAATGTAATAAGAATAATTATTTATTTTTAAATAATCATGGGAAGGTTATTAGTAGAAGTGGTTTTTTTAAGATACTTAAAGATATTGCTTATAAAAAAGGAATTAATAAGACAATATCACCACATACTTTGAGGCATTCTTTTGCTTCACACATGCTTAATAATGGAGCAGATTTGAGGAGTATTCAAGAGATGCTGGGGCATGCTGATATATCTACAACAGGGATATATTTACATATTAATAATGAGAATTTAAAGAAAGATTACTTGGAACATCATCCAAGAAGTTAGGAGGATAAAATGATTAAAAAAGAAATATTTAGAGAATATGATATCAGAGGAATATATGATAGTGAATTAAATGAAGATACTGCTTATTTAATAGGTAAGGCTTATGGCACTATTTTACAAAGAGAATATAATAAAAAGAAGTGTATTGTGGGTTATGATAATAGATTGTCTTCGGTGAGTTTGTATGAGGCTTTGGTAAAGGGTATATTAGAAACAGGGGTAGATGTTGTTAGTATTGGCCTTACTACTACGCCAATGTATTATTTTGCATGGGATTATTTAAATGTTAAATGTGGGGTGATGATTACGGCTTCACATAATCCTAAGGAATATAATGGTTTTAAGTTCAGTTATAATGGACTTCATAATGTTTTTGGGGCATCTGTGTATCATTTATTTGATATTATTCAAAGTAATGATTTTATTAAAGGTAATGGGATATTAATTGAGAAAAAAGTTAAAGATGAATATATTAATTTACTTCTTAAAGGTATTAAACTTGGTGATAGACAATTAAAAGTAGTTTTTGACTGTGGTAATGGAACAACTAGTATCGTGGCTAGGGATGTATTATCTAAGTTGGATATTGAGCTTGTTAATTTGTATGATGTTTCAAATGGTGAATTTCCTAATCATCATCCCGACCCTTGTGTTGAAGATAATTTAGTTGAATTAAAACATACGGTAATTGACACCAAAGCAGATATAGGAGTAGCATATGATGGCGATGGTGATAGAGTAGGGGTAGTGGATGAAAAGGGTAATTATATACCTACTGACTTATTTATGGTAATTATATGGAGAGATATCTATAATAAAATAAAAGATAAACGTGGTTTGCTTGATGTTAAGTGTTCTAAAGCACTAGAAGATGAAATGATAAAACTTGGTATTGAACCAATAATATATAGAACAGGAAATTCTTATACTAAAGAAAAAATGGTCAGTGCGAAACTACCATTCGGGGGAGAATTATCTGGTCATGTTTATTTTCAAGATAAATTTCCAGGATATGATGATGGAATATATGCAAGTTTAAGAATTATTGAAATATTATCACATACTGATAAGACTTTATCAAGTTTATTAGATGGTATTAATAAGTATTATAATACCCCTGAAATTAAAATTAAAGTTAGTGATAATGTTAAATTTAAAATAATTGATAAGGTAAAGCAATATGCTATTTTTAATAAATTAAATTTTATAGATATAGACGGAGTTAAAATATTATATGAAGACGGTTTTGCTTTAATAAGAGCATCTAATACTGGACCAAATATTACATTAAGGTTTGAAGCAAGGGATAAGGATAAATTAAAAGAAATTAAGGAATATTATGTTAATTTAGTAAATAAATATATAAAAGAAGAAGATTAATAGACATACTATTAATCTTTCTTTTTAAAGCTATCACATATTGTTTCCTTTTTTGATGCATATTCGTTGTTACCGTTGCATGATACTTTTATTGAATCTAATGAGCAACAACAATCACAGTTATGAATACATGAGAAGACATCGCATTTTATTTGTTCATTTTTATTCATAATATTACCTCCAAATATATTATTTACTAATATTTATTAAATATACTTATAATTACTCAAAAATAGAAGTCAACATAATATATATTATAGTAACTTGAGTTTTTGAAGAAAAATAAGTTTATTTTTTGATGGTAATACTATAATTTGTATAAATATAATATTTATTTATTTATAAATTA
>HF996777.1:0-4538 GCA_000432575.1 Clostridium sp. CAG:762 | reverse complement strand
ATTAATATCCATATAATTAGAGTGATTTAAATTACTTTAATGTCTATTTTACTAAGATAATTATTAATAATTAAAATCCTAAATGTATAAAAAAATATAGTTTATATATATTGTCTTAATAATTATCTAACTATATTTTAAAAATAAAGTAGGGTAATAAGCCTTACTTTAATATCTCCCCTTCTCTACACATTCATTTTAATTTTTACCATACGTTTCTAGCTTGAATTTCGGCAATTTTATCAAATACTTCTCCAGCATTATGTTCGGTAATTTCATCGTATCCTAATTCTTTTAAAGCTTGCACTTTTGCAGTGTTTAATTCTTGTGTTCTACTTAGTTTTTCAACGTTTTTTTGTTCTATTTCTGCTTCCCATCTTTTATGTGATTCCATTAATTTGCTTCTTGATGCCCCTCCATTATTATATAATGTCATAGCTGAATACATGATACTTTCAAAGATAAATTGTCTTTCTTCTTCAAAATCATAAATGTTTGGTTTTACAAAACCACTTGCTTTGGCAACATAGGCTAACATATATCTTAATTCTTTGGTATTACTCATTGATTGTAAGAAGTGATATACGTAAGTTAATGTTATATATGTCTGTTTTGTCTTGTCTTCATTTAGCATTTCTTTTAATAGAAAGACAATATCACTTAATATTTCTTGCTCTTCTTTTTTAAAACCTTCGATACCTGTTAATAGTTCGTCTTTGTTTTTATTGTTTTTTTTATTACTTAAACGAGCATCTATTTTATCCAGATAGGCTCGATCTATTTTTATATCTATAATTTCTTCCATAGTTCTAACATCTAGTAATTTAAATAATTTGTTTCTTTTTTCTTTTGGTAATTTATCAAGATTATCTCCATCTAAGTAATTGTATACCATTTGTCTAGATACTCCTAAGTATTTAGCAAAATCCACTTTTGATACATTTGCTTTTTCTAATATTTCTTTAATTTTTTCTACTGTACTCATAATTATGCTCCTCCTAATTTATATATAAATAATTCTCACTAAAATAATTATAACAAATGATTATCATTTTGTCCATAAGATTACTTGTTTTTTTATGAATTGACAGTTAAAATAGGTACCAAAGTTTTTTATGTTCTTTTCTTACTTCTTTGATAATTCCTCCACCAAGGCACTCTTCTCCACTGTAAATGACACATATTTGTCCTGGTGTAACAGCTTTTGTTTTATCATAACGGACAGTAACAGTGCCATTTACATCTTCTATTTTACAACAAATATCGTTTTGACGGTATCTAAATTTACAATTACCTGTATTTGGCAATTTATCTGTCAAGTAATTGAAGTCTTCGATAACGGCTTCAGTTGAGTATAAATATTCGTTGTCTTCACCAAAGGCGACATATAATATATTTTTTTCGACATTTTTGCCTACGACAAATAGTTTATCATCGTTTCCACCTAGATTTAATCCTTTTCTTTGTCCTATAGTGTAATACATTAAGCCAATATGCTTACCTAATACTTCGTTATTTTCAATATTGACTATGTTACCTTCTTTGTTTGGTAAATAGTTTTCTAAAAACTTAGTAAAGTTTCTTTCTCCTATGAAGCATATTCCAGTTGAGTCTTTCTTTTTAGCGGTTATTAAATCGTATTTTGAAGCTATTTCTCTTACTTTAGGTTTTTCTATATTACCAAGTGGGAATAATACATCTTTGAAGTTTTCTTTTTTTACCATTGATAGAAAGTAGCTTTGGTCTTTGTTTTTATCATCTGCTTTATATAGTTTGCCATCTATTATTTTTGCGTAGTGGCCTGTTGCGATGTAATCAGCCCCAAGTTTTTTTGCTTCTTTTTGGAACATGTCAAATTTTATGTATCTATTACACATGACGTCAGGATTAGGCGTACGACATGCTTTTAATTCTTCTAAGAAGTAAGTAAATACATAATCCCAATATTCTTTGACAAAGTCAATTCGATGTAAAGGGATATCAAGTTTTTGACATACTACTAAGGCATCGTTATAATCTTTTTCCTGAGGACAGATGTCATCATTTAGGTTAGGATTACCTATTACGTCATTATTAATCATGCTATCCCAATTTCTCATAAAAAGGCCAATGACATTATAGCCTTGTTCTTTTAATATAATAGCCGCAACAGAACTATCTACTCCCCCACTCATACCTAGTACTACTGTTTTCATTTTATCACCAAATTTCTATCATTATTATATCATTAAATTTTATTATTTAAAACATCTTTTAATATTTTATAGACACCATCGTTGTTATTCGTATCAGTTTTTAATTTTGCATGTTTTTTTACTGAAGCAATTGAATTACCCATGGCTACACTGTAATTTACTTTTTCAAACATGGATATATCGTTATAACTGTCTCCAATGGCCATAGAAGAGTTTAAATCAATTTTTAAATATTCGCATAGTTTAGAGATAGCATTGCCTTTACTAACGCTTTTATTAACAAGATCAAAGTAAGAATATTTATCTATTTTGATATTTTTGTCTAATAGATGTTTAGAACAATTAACTATTTTAATATCATTAAATTTAAGTAATTCTTCTCTTACCTTAAGCATTTTATGATAGTCATTATCTAAGATAATGGACTGTACTATTTTGATATTTTTTAAGATTTCTTTAAAATTTTTTATTAATATTTTTTTATTTGTTCTTTCTTTATTTGTATATTGATAATTTTCTGCATTGAAATTAATAATAGTATCATACTTAGAGGATATATCTAATAGCTTTTGAATGGTACTTTGTTTAATTGTTTCTTCATTTATTACTGTATTATCTTTATAATTATAAATATCTGCTCCGTTAGAGGAAATAATATATGGGCTAGCATGGCATTTTAAACTGATATTTTTTGTATAGTTTCTGTTTCTTCCAGAGCATATTACTATGATTATTCCTTTTTTTGTTAGTTTTTTAATAATATATCTAGTAGTTAAGGATATTCTTTTTTTATCATTTCTTATAGTACCATCAATATCTATAAATATAATTTTAATTTTCATTATATCACCTATATAATTATTATACAAAATTATTTTATTTATAACAAGTATCTTTTTGGGTTTTTGCTATGATGTAATACTACCTTAGTTTTGTTTTTTATATTTAGGTGATAATGGTATTAATATGAATACTCCAAGTGAAGAAAAAATTAAAAAAATGTTAAAATACTATTGATTAAGTGTAAAAAATATGTTATTATTATTAAGCAAGCGGGCCCTTAGCTCAGTTGGTTAGAGCAATCGGCTCATAACCGATCGGTCGTAGGTTCGAGTCCTACAGGGCCCACCACTTGTATTTTATTTATATGCGGGTGTGGCGGAATTGGCAGACGCACTAGACTTAGGATCTAGCGGTTTATCCGTGGGGGTTCAAGTCCCTTCACCCGCACCATATTGATACTAAACTCGAACTTTTTATTTTTTTAATTAGTTCGAGTTTTAATATACTCTAAAACATGATAAAATACTTATAGACTAAAAGAAAAATAATTATTTGGAGGATAAAATGAAAGAAATGTTTAAAAGTGCTGTCCATATAATAATAATGGATAATGATAAAATACTTTTACAAAAAAGAAAAGGCTCTAAATTATGGCCTGGATATTATGCACTTCCAGCTGGACATATTGATAAAGGAGAAAATCAATATGAGGCTTTAGTAAGAGAAGCAAAGGAAGAGTTAGACATTGAAATTGATTTAAAAGGCATTACTAATTGTTACGTAGTATTAAGAAGAAATTTTTTCGAAATTGACGGTAAAGTGCTTGAACCATATATTGATTATTATTTTGAAGTATCTATTTACACTGGAACTCCAAAAATAGCAGAACCTGATAAATGTGAAGAATTAGTTTGGGCAAGTATTGATAATTTACCAGAGCCATTTATAAATTATGAAGGAGAATTTTTGGCAAATAAAAAAAATACTACTTATGACTGCAAAACTGATGGAGCTTACATAAAAAAATAAATAATCTTGGAGGCAGTAATGGAAGAAGTTAAAAATATAATGAACATAATGAATGATATAGAATGTTGAAAAGAATGCAAGAAATTAGATTTCCATCACCCAGATTATTATATTATGATAATAGTTGTGAATTATGTGAATCGCCATACATGTTTATGAGTTATATTGAGGGAAAAACATATTCAAAAATCAAAGAAAAACTAAGTGAAGAAGAAATCCCAGATTATTATATTATGATAATAGTTGTGAATTATGTGAATCACCATACTTGTTTATGAGTTATATTGAGGGAGAAACATATTCAAAAATTAAAGAAAAACTAAGTGAAGAAGAAAAAGCAAAAATAGAATATCAATTAGGACTATTAAGCAAAAGGATATGCTTAATAAAGGGAAATACTAACATAATTTTAAAAAGTATGTTATAATTATACTAGTGAAAAAAGAAAGTAAGGAAATATTATGAAAGAATTTAAACAACTTGGAGCTTATGGTTTAATAATAAAAGATGGTAAAATTTTACTTATTAAAA
>HF996776.1 GCA_000432575.1 Clostridium sp. CAG:762 | reverse complement strand
TAAACACCTTCTTCTTTTGCTATTCTTATGTATTTATCTTACTATTTTTATATTTTATTGTCAATACTTTTTTTAATTTTCTTCTTAACCAACCTATACACTTCTTCACTAATAGTATCCTTATCCTTAAATGTATCACCATCACTACAATCAACAATATTCCAATTTAAATAATTAGATATATAAATAGCATTATTATAAATATCTTCCATCAAGATATCATCCTTTTCATAAACATCATTAACAATTCCTTCATTATCTATTCTACTATTTTTTAATTTTCTCACCAAATCATAAGGTGCTTTTAAAAATATAACTAAATCAGGTTTTTTTATCTTATTTTCCTCATATTCATATTTTATAACATAATCAATAAACTTATTTTTCTCATCCTTATCCTTAATAAATACTGACTGATAAATAATACTAGAAGTAGTATATCTATCTAAAAGAATCAAATATCCATCATCATAATATTTCTTTAATTCATTTTCCCATGTATAAAATCTATCATACGCATATAATTCATTAACAAAATATGGTGACAAATCACTAGGATTGCCATATTCTCCTTTTAAAAACTTTTCTACTCTTGCTCCTTGCACTGTCCCATAAGAAGGAAAATGATGAGTATATATCTTAATACCATCTTTTTTTAACTTATCAATAAGCATATTAAATTGAGTCGTTTTCCCTATACCATCACAAGCCCCTTCAATTACAACAAGCATTCCCTTATTCATATTTTACCTTCTTCCTCACATATTTATTGTGCCTATAAGAAATACCATTTTCTTTCATCAAATCTCCAATTGTTATATCATAATTATCTTTATCAAACAAAGGAAAATAAACCGTAGCATCCTTAAAACTATCATCTATCTCTGTCAAATATAAAATATTTACCTCATCTATTAATAAATTATATATCTTACTACCACCAATAACATAAAATATTAAGTCTTGATTACTATTAATAAAATCTAATAAACTTTCTTTATTATTAAATACCATTGCATTATCATAAACAATATTCTTATTACTAGTTAATATTATATATTTTCTTCCCTTTAAATTTTTAGGCATTGACAGATAAGTATTTCTTCCCATAATAATATAATTACCCATCGTCTGCTCCTTAAAAAAATTTAAATCTTCCTTAATTCTCCAAATTAAATCATTATTATAACCTAATTCATTATTCTTACCAATTGCCCCGATTAAATATAAATTATCCATATCCCCACCTACTGTGTTACTTTAAATTTTATAATACCCATATGTTTATAATTTTTTATCTTAACATGTTTAATATCTTTAGAATTATCAAAATCTTTAAATTCACAAATACTTTTATCTAATTCTAAAATTGGTTTAGTAGGATAAAGTAACATATCAATAATTTTAAGTTCAGTATCTATCTCTTTATATAAATCATCTTCTTTACTTAGATAATTTAACTTATTTTCTAAATCATCCTTCCTGCTCTGTAATACAGGTATCGTATTCATACTTAATTCGTTATATAATTTCTCTCTACTTATTTGTTTCTTTATACCTTCAATCTGATTCATATATATATGAGCATCCTTAATAGAATAAGATATTGATCCCGCTTCTAAACCTGTTACTTGAGCTATCATCTTTAAAAACGTAGCATATTGAGTTACATTAAAAGGTAAACCTAAAGGAACATCACAGCTTCTTTGATGAACATGTAAATTAAGTCTATTACCAGTTACATCCCATTCAGTACTCCATACACATGATGGTAAAACAGCTCCCCTTAAATACTCATCTTGCCACATAGACTTAACCATTCTTCTATCATTTTTATCTTTCCTAATCGTTTCAATTAAATTATTTGTAAAATCATATCTATTAGTAATATATCCATAAGCAGTACCTATTGTATGAGCAAATTTCTTTCCATAGTATTTTGCCATTCTTATATTTTTCCCCTCGATTTTACTCTTAGCCATTAAAACCTTCCCATTTTCCATTTTAGGTTTCATTTCATGAGTCTTACCAAAAGAATCCGTAACAGGTAAACTCATTGGATCATATACAATAACTTCCTTATCCTTATCATAATTTAAAGTATTTGGTTCATATATTCTATAAATTCCATCCTCATCTACTTCCCATTCATCCCAAATATGAACATTCCTATCTTGTAACCATCTAACATCATTACTACATACTTGCCATATCCATAATAATTCTATAATAGCCTGTCTATAAAATGTTTGCTTAGTTGTTAATATAGGAAACTCCTTACTTAAATCAAACTCAAAATTATATGATGGAATCTTTATTGTATTAACCCCAGTCCTATTTTCTACTTCTATACCTTCTTTTAATATTTTCTTACATAACTTTAAATATTCAATATCAAAATTAGTCATTAAAACACCTACCATTCTAATAATATTTTATCATATATTTAAGTTTTTTTTATTAAAATTGACACCTTCTTGTCAAAAAAAAAGAAAAGCATCACTATTCCAAAGCAAACTTTTCCTTTATATTTCTTTCTATCATTTGAATACTATTGATTGATACATTGAGAGACTGTTTATATTGACCCTTTTTAAATAAAACTTCAGCATCACCTAAACTCTTATCTATTTCCTTATAACTACTTCTATATCTATTACCATAGACAATAACTTTCTCTGCCATTAAAGCTTCCTTTAACATATCATTAGTCTTATTATATATCTTAAACACTAAATCTCTAGCCGTATCTACTCTAATATTTAAAATTTTTATCACTATTGGTTTCTTATCTAATTCCTTATTTATCTCTCTAATAGCTTGATAAGCCTCTTTTAACTCAATAAAATAACTATCAGGAATAACAGGTAATTTATAATCATTTATCTTTAACTTTGTCTGTTTTAATAAATTTTCTATTACTATCAATTGTTCCCTTGCTCTTGTCTCATCATCCTTCATACTAGTAATAGATTTGAGTTGATAATCCAAATCATCATTTAAACGCATTAATTTATTAAATAAGCCATCTAATTCCAAAGTTAATTTAGTATAAGCAAAAGTATGCATTTTACTATGTTCTATCAAAGACTTAAAATCCTTATTTAAAAGCTCTAAGTTTTCATTAATAATATTAAATTTATTTATATCATCATCCTTTAAATCATAAGTCGTCCTAATATCATCAATACTAAGATAAATATTATATACTATCTTATTTGTTTTATCTATTTTACTCTTAAATAACTTACTATTTTCCCTAAATATATTTCTTGCTTCCTTTTCCTTATCAAAATCTTTAAATAAATCATCAAAATAACCTAATATTGTTTTTAATTCTAAAATAGAATCACCCAAATCTAATATATTAAGTTTATCCATAATAACACTAATTTTCTTATTTATTTCCTTAATATTATATTCGACATTTAAATAATCCATTGGATATCCATCTCTTAACATCCTAGCATAAGTAGTAGTAGCCTCCTCTATCTTCTTAGGAATTAACATCTCTGCCATTAAAACTATTTGAGGAACCTCTTCTAAAGTTATCTTCATATCATTTAACATTGTTTGCAAACTCGTAACAATTTTTTCTACCCCAACATAATCATTATGATCCATCGCATATTCAAATTCTGTAAACCTTTTATCGATATTTTCAAACTGCAAAGCGATTGGTTTAGCAATACTACCATAATCCTTCATTGTTCTATCAAACTTATTTTGTAACTCCCTATACTCTACCTTTAACTTAGTAATTTCATTTCTATTTCTCTCCGCGGAAGTAGTTATTACCTTTAATTCATCCAATAAAGCACCAGACTTATTCTTAAGTTCACTTATCTCCATCTCAATATTAGCAATCTTTTTAACTGCACCTTTATATTCATTTCTTGAAACCAAATAATCAGCTTCAGTAATCAAGTCAGTCAATTTAGGAACACGATCATCTTTAATCAACTTAAAAGTAGTATCCCATTCATTTAATTTCTCTTTTAAATTATCCGTTTTAACCAAATCTTTTACTTTAGATAATTCCGTTAAAATAGGTACTCCTACCAATAAATTCCTTTCTATATCCAATTTTTCTATTTCTTTTTTTATCTTACTAGTTTTTGTCCTTCTAATAATTAAATAAGTTGTTAAAAATAATATTAAAGCTATTACAAAGATTAATACTATCATTAGTAACACATTATCCAAAATAATCACCATCCATACTACATATCCTATAAACATTTTACCACATAATAAGATAATTTTCACCAAAAAAATACTTTTTTTTAAAATAATTTTTTATATGCTTTTGCTATGCTGTTATAGTCTTTAAAATCAAACTAATATCAAGATATTTTGCATCAATTACATTTCTTCTTTTACTTATTCTTTTTACTTTGCCTGTAATATCTATTTAAATTTGACACTAAAGGGTGTTAAAACAAGATAACTTGTAGTTAACATATAATTAAAAAACATAAGTAACTAAAAAACAATATTTCTTTAATTACTCATATTATATTATATTTTTCATAAATTTTTTAATGAACTAAAACATGCATAACAAAAAGAAAATACTACTTGGCATTAAAGTAGCATTTCTACTCTATCTATAAGATAAAGAGGTTTAGTTGTACGTTAGAGCTTTTTCTAATCACTCTAACTAAATTAATATTATCATAGTTATCGATATTTGTCAACTAATTGTTAATTTTTAATACCTTAACTATTTTTTTATCCAATTCCTCTTCACTTAAATCATACAACTTATATAACTGTTTCAAATAATAAAATTTATCTATATCACTTACAAAAACCATATCGCCCAAATGCATAGCATCCTCATAATCAAAATCATTAAATAAATTAATATCACTTACTACTTCCCTATTATTAAACTTATCATTTAAATAATCAACATCTAATTTACCACTGATAACACTAGTTAATAATTTAGAAAATAAATTAATATTATTTTGAATTACCTTCTCGTCCAAAGTTCCATTTGGTATTCTAACCTCTATCGTATTCTTATATTCTATGCCATATTCCTCACTTACTCTAAAAATATTTATACCTAATTGTTTACCTATATAAATACCATTTGAACACATTAATTTTAATACACTTAATAAATGATTATCTCTTTTTATTCTATCAATCTCATTAAACCTAATATCATTAATACTCCTTGCATAAGTGTTAATACTCTTTCTAGGGGCATTATCTTCTCCATAATAAAAATTATATAATATCTTTTCATAAGTTATCCATATCTTAATTAAATTAATCCAAGAATCATACTTAGTACCAATTATATGTGCCCCGAAATGCATATGAGTCGCACATCCCTTAGCATAAGCTCCATATTTAGTTAAATCGTTACACATTATCTGCAAATTCTTCCAATCCCTCTTCTTATCCTTTAATATTGGAGTAGTTATCTCACAACCATTCACATCAGTAGTAGACTCCGTAGTATAAGCATAAACATTCTTATTGCTTATTTTCATCGCATCTTCTATTGGAAGTGTAAACTTATTATTCAAAACCAAATCTAAAACATCATCATATAATAACCCCAAAAACTCCAGTTCAACCCCAAAAGTCATATTCTTATTATTTACATTAATCATATCACGATATTCCAACTCTAAATTGTTTAAATAATGAAACAACTCTATAACACTGCTAATATCTAATTTATTTAACTTCATATAACATCACTCGGTTAATTATTATAAACTAAACACTAATTTTGTCAAGAAAAAGGGACTTAATTCAACAAACAACATATAATAAATTAGGTGAATGTCATGATATTTAATATATTTAATTTCTTAAAAGCTTGTATTGGTTTTCGATTATTTTGTTTCCTCTTAGCCTTACTTCTTACCATAATAGTATTCTATCAAGCTATCCTTCTATGCTTTTTTACCATCAAATTAAATGCTTTTATCTTACTTATCGAATACATGGCTTTAATGTGGGCTTGGTTCTATTCCATATTTGGTTTTTGATAATTATACTCCGTAACCAATTTCTCTGTTTTATATAAATAATCAAATAACTTCCTAGCATTCTTACATAAATTATACTCAGTATCATCAAACTCAAATTTCCAAGGAATAGTCATTAAACTAAAAAGTAAGATCCTCTCTTCTTTAAGTAAAGGATATTTACTTTCATAATTAAGAAATAACTCACTAAAATCAAAATCAAGATAGTGATTAAGATACAAATTATATAAATCATAAATAGGATTATCTATCTTACTCTTTTCCCAACTAATTAAATATGGTTTATTACCCTTAATATAATGCTCTAGTGATAAATTATTATGAATATTTACTACTCTTATCCTTCTCTTATTCTTAACTAATTCATACCACTTATTAATATTTTCTTTACTATAATTCAAACTCTCATATATCTTACTAATATTCCTAGCAATTAAATATTCTACTGGAGACATATAAATACTAGTTTCTATTAAACTAATAATATCAGTATAATAGTTATATATATAATCTATCTTATTAATAGTACTCTCATAGATTTCCTTAAAATAATCTATATCTACTTCCTTATAAAATGTTGTTTTATAATGTAATATTGTTAATAAATTAATTAAATCTAATATCTTTTGCTCATCTGGTTCATTATAACCATTTATATACTCATATACATCATAATTATTATTTTCAAATACTCTCTTAGGATAATTATCAAAAGATCTTGATTCCAAGTAATTAAAAGTATTTGTTAAGTTAATATTATTATCTTTCTTTTTTAACACCAAAGTTCCTCGATTAGTATCAAGAATCTTAGTCTTATTTTTAATTGTTAACCTATTTAAACTTAAATCATTCTTATTTAAGAAGCTTCTTAAATTATTCATTATTAGTAGGTATTATTAATTTATCATTAGCCTTAATATTAGATATATCATTATAATTAGATAATTCTTCCTTAGTTACCTTAAATTCTTCTAATATCTTATCTATAGTATCACCATCTTTAACTATATAAACATAATAAGTAGAATACGTCTCAGCATTAGAAATATTATCAAATAGATTAACACTCTCATTAGTATTAATATTCTCATTAGTATTAATATTCTCATTAGTATTAACATTATCATTAACATTCTCTATATTTATAGTAGGTTCATTATCTCTTCCTTCTTTAACAGGTAAAACCTCTTCCTTTTTATCTACTTTAATACTATCTAAAGTCTCCTCTTCAATACATCTTTCCTTTTCTTTTATTTCATTTAATCCATCTACATAAACATCAATATTTACCTTTAAAGTATCAGCATTTATAATTTCATAATAAAAATCATCGATATCAAACTTAATCTTACTAGTATCATACCTAGAATCTAACGCTATATCAAAAGGTATTTCAAAATTAAACGATTCCTTATTAATACTAGTCTCAGTCATCTTATATTCACCAGATACATAGAAAATACCACTTATTAAATCATTCTCTTTTTCATTAATCGTATGTTCTAAAGAAATACTAGATATTTCACTGATATTTGTCTTAAACGGTAATTCTTTCTTAAATGATATTACTTTTTTCATATATTCACGCCCTTTCGGTAAAATATATGATTATTTTTTTATTTTATGCTATTTATTATTATCTATATCAATAACTTTTAATATTTTTTTAGCATAGTAAAAGCACCTCTGTTATAGGTGCCTTACAAAGAAGTTTACAAATAGATTATACTTAATATCATACACCAAATATTAAGCAATCTAGTTCTATGCTATGTTAGAAACATAGAACAGTATGAAAAGTAAATGTAGAAAGGAAATCTTGCATATTATATAGGCAATTACAAGAACTACTCTTCCTCACTACAGGATGTATTCTATCACAATAATATTCATATGTCAAAGAAAACTTGACTTTTTTTAAAAAAATTCTATTTTTTATCAATTATCTGAGTATATCTAACATCCTTATACAAATGCAATATAGCATAAATATTTACAATAATTAAAATAACAACAAAAATATCTACCAAAGACCAAATAACATTTGAAGAAACTATACCCCCTAGAGATATTAGAATAATAGATATAATCTTAAAAACATTTAAACACTTCTTACTAATATTTGGTTTCAAAAACTTTAAAGAAGATTCACCATAATAATAACCCGAAATAATAGTAGAAAAAGCAAATAAAATAACTATTATAAGTAACAAAATATTACCAAAATTACCCAAATGATATTTAAAAGCATAACTAGTTATTTCAATACCATTAACATCAGTTAAAGATAAAGTCTCATAATTACTAGTTAAAATTATTAAAGCAGTTATAGTACATACTACAAGAGTTGTAATATATATTCCTAATACTTGAACATAACCTTGCTTAATCGGTTTATCGTTCGTAGTAGAAGAAGATATTGCCGAAGTTCCTAATCCTGACTCATTAGAAAATAAACATTTTTGAATACCTATTATAAATGTTCCTAAAAATCCACCAAAAAAACTCTTAAAATTAAAAGCACTTTTAAATATTAAACCTATAATACTAGGCATAATTGCAATATTCTTAATGACTATAAACATGCCTATTATTATATATATAATCCCCATTAAAGGAACAATAAAAGAAGAAAACGATGCTATTTTCTTAACACCTTTAAATATTACTAAATAAGTACATAAAGAAATAATTAAAATAATTATAAGTGGTTTAATATTAACTACCGTGTTCACTGATTTAACTATAGTATTTGACTGTATCGTTAAAAAGCCCAATATATAACTAATAATAATCATAATAGCATAAAATATTGCTAAACCATTATTACCCATTCCTTTTTTTATATAATAAGAAGGACCCCCTACATTAATATTTAAAGTATCCTTATTTTGATAAATTACCCCCAAAACACTCTCCGTGAACGTATTAGAAGAAGATATAAATACAGTAACCCACATCCACAAAATTGTCCCTGGACCTCCCAAATATATTGCTAAAGCCACGCCTGCTAAAGAACCAACTCCCACTCTAGCACCCAAAGATAACGACAAAGCTTCAAAAGTACTAACACCATCATTACTTTTATCATTACTCTTTAAAGACCTTAACATCCCCTTAAAATTTAATTGAGGAAAACCCAATTTATAAGATAAAAATATTCCCGAAGAAAGTATACCTACCGTACCAATAGCCCATATAAAAGAATTTAAATATTTAAAAATACTTAATTTTAATAAGAAAGATATCGTAGTCACAATACTAATAACATAAATAAAAATATTAAACAATTTATTCTTCATACATTTATTCCCCTTTATATTTAACTAAAATATCCTCATAAACTGAATATACATCTAACTTTAAATACTTAATTATTTCTTCCTTCTTACCATGAGTAATATAATTATCAGGAATATTATATAAATATATTTTACCCTTATAATTATAATTATTTATCACACTAATTAACTCTTCACCTAGACTACCTCTTGTAACAACCTCTTCATAAATAAAGATAGGCTTATTAGTTTTAATTAATTCTTCTATCATAAGCATATCTATTGGTTTAATAAATCTAGCATTTATAATATTCAAATTAATATCTTTTTTATTTAACATCTCATTAATAGAAATCGCATTCTCTAAAAAATCCCCATAAGAAATAATTGTTCCATCACATCCCTGATTAACATATTCCCATGAACCTATATCAATTACCTTATCATAATTCTCCTCTATATATTTAATACTATTTTTAGAATATCTTATGATAAAAGGATGCTTATTATGATAAACCGCAGTATATAACATATGAGAAGCTTCGACACTATTCTTAGGACATGCTATTATAATATTAGGTATAGCGCTTAAAAAAGATAAATCATAAATACCTTGATGTGATTCTCCATCCTCTCCAACAATACCACATCGATCCACTCCTATTACTACATGTAAATCCATTCTAGCAATATCATGAATAATCTCATCATATGCTCTTTGCAAAAAAGTAGAATAAATTAATACAATTGGTATCTTACCACCCAAAGCAAGACCCGAAGAAAGCGTCATAGCATGTTCCTCACAAATACCTACATCAATAAAATTATTAGGAAACATATTAGCATATTTAAGTAGCTTACTACCACCAGCCATTGCTGGAGTAATTACAAAAATATTCTTATTTCTCTTAGTTAACTTAATTAAAATATTACTTATAACTTCACTCCATGATATTAAATCATTATTACTCTTTACAATTTTACCAGTTTCCTTATCAAATTTACCAACACCATGCCATGTACCTACCTTATCATTTAAAGCATATTCATAACCTTTACCCTTTTCTGTAATAACATGAAGTAAAACCGAATGTTTTTCCTTCTTAGCCATATCTAAATACATAAGAATCTCATTATAATCATGCCCATTAATAGGACCATAGTATTTCAAACCAAGTTCCTCAAATAAAATACCGTTCCTATTGTATAAATTCTTAATACTCTTCTTTAAATAATGATTAATCTTATATAAATAACTTCCAACCAAAGGAATATTATTTAAAATACTTTTTGTTTTATATTTAATATTATTATAATTAGAATTTACTCTAATCTTATCTAAAGTATTATGTAAAGCCCCAACATTTTTACTAATACTCATCTCATTATCATTTAAAATAATTATTACCTTAGTATTAAGACTACCCAAATGATTAATAGCTTCGAATGATAATCCATTAGTAATTGAAGCATCTCCAATTAAAGCAATAACCTCATATTTCTTATTACTATTATCTCTTGCAATAGCACAGCCTAATGCCGTTGAAATAGAAGTACCAGAATGACCTGAATTATAAGCATCATAAATACTTTCATTAATATTAGTAAAACCACTTAAACCATTAAAAGACCTTAATTTCTTAAAATCTTTAGCTCTTCCTGTCAAAATCTTATGTGTATAACACTGATGTGATACATCGAAAAATAGTCTATCCTTTTCTAAATCAAATACCTTATGTAAACATATAGTCAAATCTACTATACCTAAATTAGAAGATAGATGACCTCCTGTTTGAGACACATTATCTATTATAAAATTTCTAATATCATTACTTAAAATAGTTAATTCCTCTACATTCATTTTCTTTAAAATTTTTGGGTTTTTTATATCAAGTATATTCATCAATACCACCTAATAAAATTTTACTACAAAACAAGAAAAAAAGAAACAAATATGTT
>HF996775.1 GCA_000432575.1 Clostridium sp. CAG:762 | reverse complement strand
TAACTTATATTTTAGTTAATAATCTTTTTTATTTTTCAACTACCCACTTAACTACCCAATGGGTAGTTTTTAAATAAATTATAGTCAACTTTAATAAATTATATATTACATTTTTTCTTTTTAATATATTAAACAAAAAAACTGATTGATGAGTCTGTAAATAAATTTATTTGTTACTATTCATAGCCATAATTGTAAAAATTTAAATCACACCCACATAAATCTTTCGCAAAAACAATATCCATTTAGGAAACAAATATAATAAATAACACTTAATAAATATTGTATTTTCAAATATTAAGAACACTAGAAATTAAATTAGTAAAAATCTAATATTTTCCTATAATTCCTATGAAATAAGAAATTCGTTAAAATTAATAAAATCGGCTGCGAATAGTAACATGTTAAATTATTTAAAATAGGAAAAGAGTTGTTTTTTTTTAAAATATGTGATACACTAACTACATGATTTTATTTGAGGTGATTACTATGTTGAATTTATTAGTAAGATTATTAGCAAAAATTTCACGACCGAGTTTTAATGTTTAAAAATTAAGAATATAATAAGAAAATAGGAGTGAGAATTTATGAAGAATGATGTTTTAAAATTATTAGATGAAAAAAATATTAAATATGAAATTGTAGAGCATGAAGAAGTGCATACAATGGAAGATATGGAAAAATTGGGTTTGTTAGATAAAGGTTATGTTTGTAAGAATTTATTTTTAAGAAATGCCAATGGTAAGGAGCATTATGTTGTATCGTGTCATTTTGATAAAGATGTACATATGGATGATTTGAAAGAAAAATTAGGAAGCAGTCGTTTAAGTTTTGGTTCTGCTGATAGATTAAAAAAATATTTAAAATTAGAGAATGGTTATGTATCACCTTTTGGTGTTATTAATGATGCATCTAAATCAGTTAAGTTTGTTTTTGATAAGGATGTAGTAGGTCAAAAGAAGGTTGGCTTTCATCCAAATACTAATACGGCTACAGTATTTTTAGATTTTGAAGATGTTAAGAGAATTATAGAAGAACATGGTAATGAAGTAATAATTATTGATGTTGATAAGAAAAAAGAAGAAGTACGTGAAAATGGTAAAAAATTAGTACAAGCAATTACTTCTAGGGATGTTGATTTTGCTCAATGGTATACTGATGTTGTTAAGGAAGCTAGATTATGTGATTATACAAGTGTTAAAGGTTGTATGATTTATATGCCAAATGGGTATGCTATTTGGGAAAATATTAGGAATGATTTGGATAGAAGGTTTAAAGAAACTGGGGTAGAAAATGTTTATTTACCAGTTTTGATTCCTGAATCATTACTTCAAAAAGAAGGGGATCATGTTAAGGGATTTGCTCCAGAGGTTGCTTGGGTTACTGAAGGAGGATGTGAAAAGTTAGAGGAAAGACTTTGTATTAGACCAACTTCCGAGGTATTATTCTGTGATCATTGGCAAAAGGATGTTCATTCTTATCGTGATTTACCTAAGATATATAATCAATGGAATTCTGTATTAAGATGGGAAAAAACGACTAGACCATTCCTTCGTTCAAGAGAGTTCTTGTGGCAAGAGGGACATACTATTCATGCTACTGCAGAAGAAGGAAGAGAAAGAACTTTACTTATGTTAAAAGTATATGAAGAATTACTTACTGAATCACTTGCTATTCCTTTAGTAGTGGGAAGAAAGACTGATAGTGAGAAATTTGCGGGAGCAGAGGAGACTTATACTGTGGAAGCAATGATGCATGATGGTAAGGCTTTACAGTCTGGTACTAGTCATTATTTTGGTAATGGTTTTGCTAGTGCATTTGATATTAAGTTTTTAAATAAAGATAATAAGTTAGAGAGTCCTTATCAAACTTCATGGGGATTATCTACTAGAACAATTGGAGTTTTAATTATGGTTCATGGTGATGATTCTGGTTTGGTTTTACCACCTAGGATTGCTCCTACACAAGCTATGATTATTCCAATTAGTAATAAGAAAGAAGTTATTGATAAAGCAAATTATTTATTTTTAGAATTAAAGAAAAAGGGTATTAGAACTAATATTGATTTAAGTGATAAGACTCCAGGATGGAAGTTTAGTGAACAAGAAAAATTAGGTATTCCAGTTAGAATTGAAATAGGACCTAGAGATTTAGAGAATAATGAGGTTATTGTTGTTAGAAGAGATAATCGTGAGAAGATTAAGGTTAGTATTGATAGTCTTTGTGATAGATTACCTCAAATACTTGAGACAATACAAAAAGATATGTATAATAGAGCTAAAGAGTTCTTAGATTCGCATATTGATAGTGCTACTACGATGGAAGAAATGATTGATAAATTTAATAAAAAACGTGGTTTTATTAAGGCTATGTGGTGTGGCGATGAGAATTGTGAAGATGAAATTAAATATAGAACTGGTGGTGCTGGTAGTAGATGTATTCCATTTAATGAGGAGCATTTAGCGGATACTTGTATTTTCTGTGGTAAACCTGCTAAACATATGGTTTACTGGGGTAAATCATATTAGAATAATTATTAGACTTCAGGGTAATAACTGAAGTTTTTTCTTTTTTCTTTTGCTACGCTGTTGTAGTTCTTTAAAAAATATATTAAAAAAGCATTGTAATAGTAATTAAATTATGGTATCATTAAC
>HF996774.1 GCA_000432575.1 Clostridium sp. CAG:762 | reverse complement strand
ATATATGGTTTAGATATACATAGTAATCCAACGCTTTCACTTTTAGAATCTGAAAGCAAAAAGAGGTTATTAAAATTATAATATTTTGTGTTATAATTTTGATATAAATGAAAGGAGGGTTTTATGAGCAAAAACAGTGGAAGATTTATTTCTAGAGAAACAGACACATACTGGAACGGCGATAGAGCTATTACAGATACATTTATGCTAGATGATGGTACATTAGTATATCATACATATAATGTAACTGCAGATGGTAGAGAACATAGTCACCAAATAATGGATGAATATGGTCGTCATATTTATGCTCGTGCTATTGGTGGTGATCATCCTTGGATAGAATTAGATAGAATGAATGCTTTAAGATGGTTATCAACATTATCACCAGAAAAATTGAATGTTGCACTAAATGTAATGAACAAAGAACAACTTCAATTCGTTTCAGATATGATTTGTGCTTATCAACAAGCTAGTATGGAAACTATTGAGCCAACAAGGAAAATGTGTAGATAATAGGAGAATATTATGCAAA